>JBKPJK010000001.1:0-8932 GCA_046730635.1 Pseudomonadota bacterium
GTCGAAAGCTTTGATGTCCAAGCGGGCGAGCTCCCGCAAAATCCCAATGGCTATGCGGCGTATCTCATCACCGGCTCGCCGGCCGGCGTCTATGACCCGCTGCCGTGGATCGAGCCGCTGCAGGACTTCATCCGCTCGGCCAACGGTAGGAAGATGGTCGGCATCTGCTTCGGCCATCAGGTGATGGCAGAGGCGCTCGGCGGCCACGTCGAGAAATCGGACAGGGGCTGGGGCGCCGGACTGCACGACTATGCGATCGCGCGCAGGGAGCCGTGGATGGATGGCGAGATGACCATTGCCGCTCCGGCCTCACATCAGGACCAGGTTGTGGTTCAGCCGCCGAACACGCACGTGGTCATCGAGTCCGCATTCACGCCTTATGCCGGCCTGGCGTGGACCGATCGTCCCGCAATCTCCTTCCAGTTTCATCCGGAATTCTCGCCCGATTTCGCGAAGGCGCTGATTGAGCAGCGCTACGACATCGTGCCCGATCCCGACGCGGCGATCGCGTCACTCGACAATCCGAACGACAGCCCGCGGGTCGCGGCTTGGATACGGCGCTTCCTCAAGGCATAGGCACGCCCGAATCCAAGGGGACCGAATCATGAAAACCCGCGCCGCCGTCGCCTTCGAATCCAAGAAGCCGCTCGAGATCGTCGAAGTCGACCTCGAAGGCCCGAAGCAGGGCGAGGTGCTGGTCGAGATCATGGCGACCGGCATTTGCCATACCGACGCCTACACGCTCGACGGGTTCGACTCGGAAGGCATCTTCCCGTCGATCCTCGGCCACGAAGGCGCGGGCATCGTCCGCGAAGTCGGGCCTGGAGTCGCGAGCGTGAAGCCGGGCGATCACGTGATCCCGCTGTACACGCCCGAATGCCGCCAGTGTAAGTCGTGCCTCAGCGGCAAGACCAACCTCTGCACCGCGATCCGGGCGACTCAGGGCAAGGGGCTGATGCCGGACGGCACCAGTCGCTTCAGCTACAAGGGCGAGACCATCTTCCACTACATGGGCTGCTCGACCTTCTCGAACTTCACGGTCCTGCCCGAGATCGCCGTTGCGAAGATCCGCGAGGACGCGCCGTTCAAGACCAGCTGCTACATCGGTTGCGGCGTCACGACCGGCGTCGGTGCGGTGGTCAAGACGGCCAAGGTCGAACCGGGCGCAAATGTGGTGGTCTTCGGCCTCGGCGGGATCGGCCTCAACGTCATTCAGGGCGCGAAGCTGGTCGGCGCGAACAGGATCGTCGGCGTCGACATCAATCCCGCGCGCGAGGAGTGGGGCCGCCAGTTCGGAATGACCGACTTCCTCAACAGCAAGGGAATGTCGCGCGAGGACATCGTCGCGAAGATCGTCGAAATGACCGACGGCGGCGCCGATTACACATTCGACGCGACGGGCAATACCGAAGTGATGCGCACCGCGCTCGAATGCTGCCACCGCGGCTGGGGCACCAGCATCATCATCGGGGTCGCCGAGGCCGGCAAGGAAATCGCGACGCGACCGTTCCAGCTCGTCACCGGCCGCAACTGGCGCGGCACGGCGTTCGGCGGCGCGAAGGGCCGCACGGACGTGCCGAAAATCGTCGACTGGTACATGGACGGAAAGATCGCGATCGATCCGATGATCACGCACGTCCTGAAGCTCGAGGACATCAACAAGGGGTTCGACCTGATGCACGCGGGTGAAAGCATCCGGTCGGTGGTCGTCTACTGAATCAAGAACGTGGGCTGGAGGGGAGTGATGAAGGAGGTCTCACATGTCCGACGTACGCGCTCCCGAACATGTCAATCTCGCCGAAAAGCTCGGCGCTTTCTCGGAGCATTGGGCGCCGAAGATCGTCGCCCGGTACAACGACAATGAAGTGCGGCTGGTGAAGACGGAAGGTGAGTTCGTCTGGCACAAGCATGACGAGACGGACGAGCTGTTCCTGATCCTGGAAGGCGAGTTCGACATGGATTTCCGCGACCGCACGGTGACCGTGAAGCCGGGCGAGCTCCTGATCGTCCCCCGCGGAACCGAGCATCGGCCGGCCGCGCGTCGCGGCGAGGTCAAGCTTCTGCTGATCGACCCCAACGATACGCCGAACACGGGCAACAGCGAAACGGCGACGCAAGCCGTGGAATTGTGATTCCCATTCCGAACGCAGGAGGAAAGAGTACATATGTTCAGTCATGTGATGGTCGGCTCGAACGACATGGATCGGGCCAAGAAATTCTACGATGCACTGTTCGAGAAGGACGCCAAGCAAGACGACAAGGGCCGGCTCGCGTATCGCAAGAACGGTGCGGTCTTCATGGTGACCAAGCCGATCGACGGGCAGCCGGCGCATCACGCCAACGGCGGGACAATCGGCTTCAACTTCGACAGCCCCGAAGATGTGGATGCATGGCACGAGCGGGGCGTCAAAGCGGGAGGCAAAGCCTGCGAAGACCCGCCCGGTTATCGCGAGAATGCGTTCGGCAAGCTCTACCTAGCTTATCTCCGCGATCCTGACGGCAACAAGCTCTGCGGCCTTCATCGTCCAGAGCAGTAAGCGTGGAGATCCTCTCCGAGAACAAGTCGCACGGCGGACGGCAACTCGTCGTCCGCCACCCATCCTCCGCAACCTCCACCGACATGACCTTCTCGATCTACCTGCCGCCTCAGGCTGCGTTAGCCGGGAAGCTGCCGGTGGTGTGGTATCTGTCCGGCCTCACCTGCACCCATGCCAACGTGACCGAGAAAGGCGAATATCGCGCCGCGTGCGCTGAACACGGATTGATCTTCGTCGCTCCCGATACCAGCCCGCGGGGCCCGGATGTCCCGACGGCTCCTGACGGCGAGTGGGATTTCGGACTTGGCGCCGGTTTCTACGTCGACGCCACGCAGGAACCTTGGTCGAAGAACTATCGAATGTGGAGCTATGTGACCGAGGAGCTCCCGGCACTGGTCGCTGCAGAGTTTCCGGTCGATCTCGACCGGCAGTCGATCACCGGCCATTCCATGGGAGGGCACGGAGCGCTTACGGTGGCACTCAATTTCCCCGACCGATTCCGCAGCGCCTCCGCCTTTGCGCCGATCGTCGCGCCGAGCCAGGTGCCGTGGGGACAGAAGGCCCTGACCGGCTATCTCGGCGACGATCGCGCTGGGTGGCGCAAGCATGACGCGGTCGCTCTGATCGAGGACGGCGCGCGGGTGCCGGGACTTCTCGTCGACGTCGGAGATGCGGACCCGTTCATCGAAAAGGAATTGCGGCCGGAGCTTCTCGAGCGCGCATGTGCCGAGGCCGCCATCCCGCTGCAGCTACGCATCCAGTCGGGGTACGACCACAGTTACTATTTCATCTCGACCTTCATGGCCGATCATCTGGCCTGGCATGCGGAGAGATTGACGAGGGGATAGGCCATGACGCTGAACCGCCGCGAGTTCGTTCAACTGGCGGCGGCAATGGGCGCCTCGCTTGCTTGGGGCGGCGCTGCCCGGGCTTCGCGGGCGACGTGGCGAGAGCGACGCGACCTCTTCCCCGAGGGCGTAGCGTCCGGCGACCCCGATCCGACGAGCGTCATCCTCTGGACGCGACGCCCCTTCACTGACGGATCACGGCACGTGCTCACCGTCGAAGTCGCCGAAGACGAAGCCTTCCGCCGCGTCGTCGCGCAATCGCCGGCGCCCGTTTCGGCGTCCGCCGACTGGACCACGCGGGTGCTGGTCGGGCACCTCAAGCCTGCGCACGTCTATTGGTATCGTTTCACCGATGCCGACGGAAACGGGAGCCGCATCGGCCGCACCATCACCGCGCCCGCTGCCGACGATCCGCGGCCGGTGAACTTCGCGTTCGTCAGTTGCCAGAGCGTCAACGAGGGGAAGCTCAACGGCTATCGCCGTATGATCTTCGAGGACGAGCGCGCTCACCGCGAGGAGCAGCTGGGCTTCGTCCTGCACCTCGGCGACTTCATCTACGAGGTCGTCGAATATCCGGACGAGGTGAAGTCGCGCTACGACCGGATCGTCTACGACGTCGGCCGCATCCCCGACGGCGGCAAGTTCAGCAACTTCCATTTCCCGCTGACGGTCGAGGGCTATCGGGTGGTCTACAAAGGCTATCTCGCCGATCCGGACCTGCAGGAGGCCCGCGCGCGCTGGCCCTTCGTTTGCATGTGGGACAATCACGAATTCTCCTGGCAGGGCTGGCAGAGCATCCAGCAGGCAGGCGGCCAGCCGCGGCCGGGACAGACCATCAAGGTCGCGGCCAACCAGGCTTGGTTCGAGTACATCCCGGCACGCGTGAAGGCGCCGAGCGGGTCATTCGACACCTTCGGCTCCGTGCCGGTCCAGGACGTCAAGATCGACAAATGGGATGCCAATGGCCTTGGTGACGAGGCGAACAACCTTGTCGCGATCAACAGCCTGATCGGCTACCGCGCGCTGCGCTACGGCAAGCACCTCGATCTCATCATCACCGACCAGCACAGCTATCGCAGCCCGGATCCGTTCAGCGACGATTCGCTCAACAAGCTCGGCGATTGGGGTGCGTACAACGGCTGGTTTCCCGACGAGCTGCAGCAGGTCCTCGACGGCGGTCGCGCCTTCAACGGCGGAAATCCCCCTGCCGAGCTCGTGTTCGGCGAGTCTCGAATCCCGAATCCGCGAAAGGATGCCCCGCCCCAAACCATCCTCGGCGCAAAGCAGAAGGCGTGGCTCAAGGACCAGCTCGAGCGCGCGACCGCAACGTGGAAGATATGGGGCAATTCCCAAGGAGCGCTCGACGAGCGCGCCGACCCGCAGAACCTGCCTTCTGGCTTCCTCACCAAGCCGTGGCCCGCCGGATTCGCTGCCCTCGGCGGCGGCGACTACGGCACCGCTTGGGCAGAGCGCAGCGAAATCTACGACTTGGTTCGCGACGCGAAGATCACAGGTTTCGCCATCGTATCCGGGGATCGGCACAGTTTTTGGGCAGGCTACGCCGCCGCCAAGCTTCCTCCGGCAAAATTCGAGCCCGTCGGACTGAGCTTCGTGGGTGCCTCGCTCGCTAGCCCAGGAGCGATGGAAGCGTTCGAGCACCGACCGGCCAACAAGTTCCCGATGCGTGAGCTATACCTCGTCGACCGGCCGGGAGAGTCGAAGCCCGACTGGACCTACAACATGCTCCTGAAGCACGGTGTTCGCTCGTGCCTCGAATATGCGAGGAGCTTCGACCTGGAGCGGGCCCGAGCCGTTTCGAATCCGCAACTTTCCCCTCACGTCGAATTCGTCGATATTGGCGGGCACGGCTATGCAACGGTTCGTCTCACCGGTGATGAAATGCGGACGGAGTTCGTCTGCATCCCTCGCCCGATCACGCGGAGCGATCGCCCCGACGGCGGGCCGCTGCGCTACCGCGTTACGCACACCGCCAAGCTGTGGAGCGCAGGCGAACGGCCGAAGCTGGTCCAGCGGGTGCTGGAAGGCGACGCCGGACTGTCGATCTAAACTAAGGCCACCGATCTGACCGGCGGCTGGTACGTGCAGGCGCTTTCGGTCGCTACCGCACTCGCCTGCGGGATGCTGATCGGTGTCGAGCGCGGGTGGAAGCTCAAGGAACAGAAGCCGGGCACGCGGGTCGCCGGCGTGCGCACCTTTTCGATGCTCGGCCTCGGCACCGGAATCGCCGGGCTGATTTCCGCGCGAGGCGCACCTTTCGTCGCTGCGGCCATCGTCCTCGGCGTGATCGCGATCATCGTCGTCGCTTATGCGCGTGTTCTTCGCGAGCATCATGATTCGACGAGCGCGGTCGCGGCGCTGGCCACCGTCGGCATCGGCTTCCTCGCAGGCAACGGAGAGCCAGCGCTCGCAATCGCGAGTGCCGCGGTTGCCGTGGCGCTGCTCGCACTCCGCGCCGAGCTGCACGGCTTCGTCGACAAGCTCGACGAACAAGACGTCAAGGCGCTCGCGCGCTACGCGATCATCGCGGGCGCGATCCTGCCCTTCCTGCCGAACGGCCATTACGGCCCCCTCGGCGCCTGGAACCCGCAGAAATTGTGGCTGGTGGTCGTGCTCGTCACCGGCTTCTCCTTCCTCGGTTACGTCGCCAATCGGATCTTCGGCGAACGGCATGGGACGATCGCGACCGCGCTGATCGGCGGCGCGTACAGCTCGACCGCCGTGACGCAGGCTCTGGCGCAGCGCCTCGGTAGCGAGGAAAAAGCCGGCGCGGAGCCTGCGGGGATCGCGCTCGCGACGGGCGTCATGTACCTTCGCGTGCCGATCCTCATCGGCGTTCTCGCGACCCGCGTTCTCGAACCCCTGTTGCTGATCATGCTTCCCGCGTTGGTCGTCGCCTGGGGTGCGGGTCTGTGGCTCTACCGCAAAGCGCCGAAGAGCGATGCGCCGACACCTCCCGGCAATCCGATTGCCCTTCTGCCCGCCCTCGGTTTCCTCGTTTTCGTCGCGATTGCGACCGTCGGCGCGAAGTGGGCCCAGGGCACGTTCGGCCAGAGCGGAATTGCGGTCCTGCTGCTGGTCACCGGAAGCATGGACGTCGACGTTGCCATCATCACTCTCGGCGCGCTCCCGGCCGACGCCATCTCGCCGTTACTCGCGGCGATCGCGATTTGCGGGACGATCATCGTCAACATGGGCGTGAAGATCGGGATCACCCTCGTCTACGCGCGCCGGAAGGGTGTGTCCGCTGCGATTGCGATGACCGCCAGCGTGATCGTGCTTGCGGCCTCGATGCTCGTCGCCGCTTCTCGGCTCTAGCTTATTGCAGCCCGGCCCCGGACTGATCACTCAGGATCCGGGCGAGCCTCTTTCCGCCTTTCTCCGTTCGACACGCGATGAAGATCGTGTCGTCACCGCAGATGGTGCCGACGATGTTCTCGAAATCCGAGCCGTCCAGCGCGACGCCGACCAGATGCGCCGAACCGGGCGGCGTCTTGATCACGACGAGGTTGCCGGCGGTATCGACGGATTGGACCCAGTCGCGGAACACCGCCGCCAGACGTGGGGCAGGCGCGTCGCGCACCTGATCGGGAAGTGAATAGCTGAGCTGACCGTCCCGACGAACCTTGACGGCCCCGATCTGCTCCAGGTCACGTGAGATGGTCGCCTGCGTGACCGCGAAGCCCTGCCTGGTCAGTCGCTCCGCCAGCTCTTCCTGGCTGGCGAGCGCACGCTTTCGGATCAGATCCGCGATCGCTCGCTGCCGCCGTTCCTTCAAATCTGCCATCGCATGATTATGCACACACTTGCATAAATATGCAAATGCGTGGATAGGCCCGCCTCCCATGATTCGGTTGGCCATCCTTGGAGCCTCGGGCTACGTCGGCGGCGAGCTGTTGCGCCTGCTCGCCGCGCATCCCGAGTTCGCGCCAACCAGGCTCTTCGGAGAGAGCAAGGCCGGGCGGTCGCTCGGTTCCGTCCATCCGCATCTCGCACCTGCATATCCAAATGCGTCGATCGAGAAGTTCGACGATGCGCTCGATGGTATCGACCTCATCTTTGCCGCCCTGCCGCACGGTCAGAGCCAGAGGCTGGCGGCACCAATCCTCGGCAAAGGGATTCCGTTCGTGGATCTCGGTGCCGATTTCCGGCTGGACGATGCCGCGACCTATGAACGCTGGTACGGCCATGCGCACGAGGCCTCGGACTTGTTGGCCTCTTTCGTCTACGGCATACCGGAGCTCAACCGCGACGCCATTCGCGGTTCCAAGGCCGCCGCCGCTGCCGGCTGTTATGCAACCGCAGCCATCCTCGCGCTGAAGCCCCTCGTCGAGGCCGGCCTCATCGACCCGGCGACCATCATCGTCGATGCGGCCTCCGGCGTCAGCGGCGCCGGCCGGGAGGCCAAGGAGTCCACCGGCTTCAGCACGGTGGATGGTAGCTTTTCCGCCTATGGGCTGCTCAATCACCGTCACACGGCCGAAATGGAAATGGCGTTGGACGCAACGGTGCTGTTCACGCCTCACCTCGTGCCGATGACCCGCGGGATCCTCGCGACCTGCTATGCGATTGCAAAAGCGCCTTGCGATCCATTGCACGTCCTCCGCGCGGCCTATGCCGGCGAACCATTCGTCCACGTGACGGCGGAGGTGCCCGCCACCAAGTGGGTCGCGGGCTCCAACGGCGCGCAGGTGACCGCGCGTTACGACGAGCGGACCGGCCGCATCGTCGCGCTGTCAGCCATCGACAATCTCGGCAAGGGCGCCGCCGGCCAGATGATCCAGTGCGCCAATCTCATGCTCGGCCTCGAAGAGACCGCCGGGCTCACCAACATCGGAGTTTATCCATGAGCGTAACCGCGGCCGAAGGGTTCGTCGCAGCGGGATGCCATGCCGGCATCAAGAAGCGGCGGTTCGACATGGCGATGATCGCGACGGAAGACCGTCAGCCGGTCGCGTGTGCAGCCGTGTTCACTCAGAACAAGTTCGCGGCTCCGCCCGTCGAGCTCGATCGGGAAGCCCTGCGCAAGAATGGCGGACGTGCCGCGGCGGTCGTCGTCAATTCCGGCAACGCCAATGCCGGAACCGGGGAGCGGGGCCTCAAGGACGCCCGTGCGATGGCTACGGTTACCGCTCATGCTCTGGGCGTCGAGGTTGCGGACGTCCTGGTCTGCTCGACCGGGATCATCGGCACGCCCTTGCCGATGGACGTCATCCTCGCCGCCACCCCGAAGCTCGCCAAGAAGCTCTCGGCGGACGGCGCTCACGACGCCGCCCGCGGCATCCTCACCACCGACCACAACGCCAAGGAGACGCTCGTCAAGGGCTCGACCTTCACGCTCGGCGGAATGGCCAAGGGCTGCGGCATGATCGCGCCCAACATGGCGACGATGCTCGCCTTCCTCACCACCGACGCCGATTTGCCGCGCGACAAATTGCAGCAGATCCTGCGCGACGCCGCCGATGCCACCTTCAACACGCTCAATGCTGTCTCTTATACACATCTCCGAGCCCACGAGACTTAAGACAA
>JBKPJK010000002.1:0-1779 GCA_046730635.1 Pseudomonadota bacterium
CGCCGCAACCGCACGCGCTGCAAGCCTGTCCGACCTCCTGGACCAGCGGTCGCCCGGCGAACGCACAGCGGCGCAGCTTACCAAGACCAAGCATCGGGTACTCGCGGAGCGTTCGGTAATGGCGCCCGCACCGGTCGACCTCACCGAGGTGCTTGCGCCACCTTCTTCGTCCGTCCTGCCCGTCGATATCGCCGCGGCCCCGGAGATGCCCGCCTTTCTCGCCCCGCCACCGAGCGGAGGCTTCATCGTTCCGCCGGGAGGCGGGGCCGATGTCCCGCCAGGCGGGCCTCCCGGCGGTCCTCCGGGCAATCCCCCGAACGGACCTCCGGGCGGCCCCCCTGACACGCCTCCGCCACCTCCGCCGCCGGCAGTCCCCGAGCCGTCGACGTGGATGACTATGCTCGTCGGATTTGCGGCCATCGGTTGGGCGTTGCGGCGCCGGCAGCAGGCGCCCGTCGGCCGGCTCGCGATCTCTGCGATCGCGGTCAACCGTTCGTAGAAATTCCTGGCGGGGCCGCGGCGCGCGGCTGGTCAACTCCCCCTCACTTGTGGTCGAGAGCGACGCGAGGGGCGGACGGGGGAATTTCAGTGCATCGGATGAAGTGGATGATGGCGGTGGGCTGCTGCGTTTGCGCGGCGCCGGCTTGGGCGGCGGACGTCGCTACGAAAGATGAACCGAGCATCGTGGTGATCGGCGAACGGCGCGACAGCAAGATGCCGGAGAAGCTCGATCACATCATGCCGGAGGTGGATGGGACGAAAATCACGGTCACCAAGAAGACCAGCGTCACCAAGCTCGACCTCGTCCCGACCATCCAGGACAACAACCAGCGACAGCTCTTCGCCCGAACGCCGGGCTTGTTCGTTTCGGAGCAGCAGACTCCGACGCAGTTCAATATGAGCTACCGGGGCCTCGGAAATCCGCAGGAGGCCGAGTTCGTGCTGGTCCTTCAGGACGGATTGCCGATCTCGACCGACTGGATTGGTTATCCCACACTTTATTACATGCCGCTGGCCCAGTCGCTGGCCGAGGTGCAGCTGATCCGGGGCGGCAACAGTCTAATTTACGGTCCGAATCCTGCGCCGGCGGTCAACCTGGTTTCAAAGCGTCCCGCGGCCGATCAGCCGTTCGGCGGGTATACCGAGAATGTCATCGGCAGCGACGGCCTCTACTCCAGCTACAACACCGTCGAAGGCTCGAGCGGCGCGTTCTCGGGCCGCGTGAACTTCGGTCGGGTGAAAACCGACGGGCAACGCGACAACGGGCATTCGCTGGTCACCCAGGGTGACGCATACCTCGCCTATCGCCCGACGAAGGACCAGCTGTGGTTCCTCGACCTGCAAGCACATCGGGCGAACTCGGGCGACCCCGGAAAGCTCAGCTATCCGCAATTCCTTGCGAACCAAAATCAGTCGCCGACACCGTTCAACCGCGACTGGGTCGAGCGCAGGTCCGTGGTGCTGGGGAACGAGAGCGACCTTGGCAATGGCTGGCGCAGCGAAGCCAAGGCGTGGCTGGCTTGGCAGCGGCTCTACACCCGCGCCGCGCCAGCGGGACTTCATCCTGCGACGACGACGCTCCAGGACGACGAGTTCAATAGCCAGGGCCTCGATTGGCGCTTCCGCAAGCGATGGGGGAAGGGCAACGCTTTGACGTTCGGCACGGTCCTGTACCACGACGACGCGCCCTTCCGGCAATTCACAAGCACTGACATCACCGCCGGTTTCGGCTCGCATGACGGCACCCGCCGGCTCGATCAAAGGCGCGACGCCTGGTAC
>JBKPJK010000003.1:0-2340 GCA_046730635.1 Pseudomonadota bacterium
GCTTTGGGCGAAGCGCCGGGTCGTTGCGACGTTCGAGACCGGCAGGATGCCCGGCACGATCTCGGCGTCGATGCCCGCTGCGGCAGCTTCGTCGCGGAAACGGAAGAAGCAGTCCGACGAGAAGAAGAACTGCGTGATTGCGCGGTCCGCGCCGGCGTCGACCTTCCGCTTGAGGTTTTCGAGGTCGAACGCGCGCGACGACGAATCCGGGTGGATTTCGGGATAAGCGGCCACCGAGATGTCGAACGGCGCAACCCGTTTCAAGCCTGCGACCAGGTCTGCGGCGTCGCGATAACCTTCGGGGTGCGGCTGGTATTTCGTGCCCTGCTCGGGAGCGTCTCCGCGAAGCGCGACGATGTTCCGAACGCCAAGCTCCCAATAGTCGCGAGCGATGGCGTCGATCTCTTCGCGCGTCGCTGCCACGCACGTCAGGTGCGCCGCAGGAGTCAGCTGGGTCTCGTTGAGGATTCGCTCGACCGTCTGGTGGGTACGCTCCCGCGTCGAGCCGCCGGCACCGTAGGTGACCGACACGAATCGCGGCTGCAACGGTGCGAGCGTCTGGATGGACTCCCACAGGGTGTCCGCCATCTTCTCGGTCTTCGGGGGGAAGAATTCGAAGCTGAGCTGGATATCGCCGCGCGCTTCCGCGAACAGCGGCAGATGCTGGCTCAGGCGCTCGAACGCGTTCATGCGGCCCTCCGCTGGCGCTCGGGCCTCTTCGAACCGCGCCACAAAGTGACGGTCAGCTCGCCGCCCTCGAGATGTTCGACATGATCGGCCTCAAGCCCCGCCGAGGCGAACCAGCCTTTCATGACCTCGTCCTCGAAACCAAGGCGGATGTGGGCGTCGGTCGCCCGCAGCTCCTCACGCTCATGGGCAGCGAAGTCGACGACCAGCAGTGTGCCGCCGGGAGCGAGAACGCGCGCGGCCTCAGCGATCGCGCTCGCAGGCGAGTGCGCATAGTGCAGCACCTGGTGGATGATGATGCTGTCGGCGGTGCCGTCCGCCAGCGGGAGCGCATACATGTCGCCCTGGCGCAAGCTCGAATGGATGCCGGCAGCCTCCAGCTTGACCCGTGCCAGCCGCAGCATTTCAGACGACCGATCGATGCCGATCGCCTGGCTCGAGCGCGGTCCGAACAATTCGATCATTCGGCCGGTGCCGGTGCCGATGTCCACGAGACGGCCAAGCGGCCGGTTGCCGAGGGCACGGTCGATCGCGCTTTCCACTTCGCTCTCGGCGACGTGGAGCGAGCGGATCTGATCCCAGACCGTCGCGTGTCCCGTGAAATAGCGGTTGGCCGCCTCGGCACGCTCGGCGCGGATCGACTCCGTGCGTGCGGCATCGGAGCCGAACAGGGAGCGGGTCGCCGAGTCCGCCCAGTCATCGATCAGCCCGAACAGAGGTTCGAGCCGATCACCGTCGGCAAGCGTCAGGAAGACCCAGCTACCTTCCTTGCGACGTTCGAGAACGCCGGCATCGGCCAGGATCTTGAGGTGCCGCGACACGCGCGGCTGGCTTTGCCCGAGGATCTGCGCGAGCTCTCCCACCGACAGCTCCATGATCCGCAACAGCGCAACGATGCGCAGCCGAGTGGGATCGGCCAGCGCCTGGAAACGATCGGCGAGCGGGAGGATTGCAGCCACGAGATAAGGATATAAAGATATCTTTATATCGTCAATTCACCCAATGAGAATAATCTCTTGTCGGTGAGTAGGGATTGCCGCTATGGCCGCAGGTCTGGCCCGGGAGACTCGCTCGACTAGGCCTTGGCTGGCGCACGGGTCCCCCTTGGCTCGGGCGTCTTTGAAGGGAGTGGAAAGCTCATGAAGAAGGTTGCTCTGACCGTTGCGGTCCTCGCGCTCGGCCTGGCCGCGTGCAACAAGAACACGGCGGACACCAATGCCGCCAACGAGACGGCCGTCGAGACCAACGCTGCGACCGACGTCAACGCTGCGTCCGAGAATGCCACGGCTGCTGCCGACACGGCGCTCAACGCCGCGGGCAATGCGGTCGAAAATGCCGGCAACGCTGTCGAGAACGCTCAGAACGCGGTCGCAAACACCGCCGAGAACGCGACTCACTAAGTCGCCGCTCTTTGAGCCTTTTGAAGGGCCGCTCATCGGGGCGGCCCTTTTTTTGTGTCGGCGCCCGGTGATAATCGCGCGAATGAAAAGGATCTTCTTGGCGTTCCTGATCCTCGGCGCCTGCGGCAGGGAGCAGCCAGCCGCACCGACGGCGGAACAGTCCGCTCAATTGAACGAGGCGGAGGATATGCTGAACCATGCCTCCGCCAATGAAGAAGGGCCGGTGGATCGCTCCCCCGGCCCTTCCAACAGT
>JBKPJK010000004.1:0-4628 GCA_046730635.1 Pseudomonadota bacterium
GGCGAGGGCGTGACGACGGTCTACGACACGGTCGGGAAAGACACGTTCGAAGCATCGCTTAAGTCGCTGAAGCGGCGAGGCGTGCTGGTCGGTTGCGGTACGGCCTCGGGGCCTTTCCCGCCGATCGACGCGCTGCAGCTCGCGATCCAAGGATCCGTCTATTTCACACGGCCAGCGCTCGCCGACTACATCGCCGATCCCGCCGAGCGGGCGGAACTGGCGAACGCCCTGTTCGATCATGTTGCTGCGGGCCGCATCAAGATCGAGATCAACCAACGTTACGATCTGGACGACGCGGTCCAGGCGCACAAGGACATCGAGGCCGGTAGGACCACCGGTTCGTCGATCTTCGTGGTCTGATGCGGATCGAGAAACTTACGACGAACATCGGCGCCGAACTCGTCGGCGTGAACCTCGCCGACGCCATCGAGAACGACGATCTCTTCGGCTCAATCAAGCAGGCGCTGCTCGATCACAAGGTCCTCTTCCTGCGGGACCAGCTGATCAGCAAGGCTGAGCACGTCGCGTTTGCCGAGCGTTTCGGTGAGCTCGAGGATCACCCGGTCGCGGGTAGCGATCCGGATCACCCCGGTCTGGTGTGCATCTACAAGGACCTCGATTCCCCGCCGGATTTCTATGAGAATGCGTGGCATTGCGACGCGACCTGGCGTGAGAAGCCGCCGATGGGCGCCGTGCTCCACTGCGTCGAATGTCCGCGCGTCGGGGGCGACACGGTCTGGGCGAACATGGGCAAGGCCTATGAGGAACTGCCCGACGAGATCAAGGCGAAGATCGACGGCCTCTATGCGCGCCATTCGATCGAGGCGAGCTTCGGCGCCCGCATGCCGACCGAGAAGCGGCATGATCTCAAGGCGCAATATCCGGACGCGGAACATCCGGTCGTTCGGACGCATCCCGAAACGGGCGAAAAGGTGCTGTTCGTCAACAGCTTCACCACTCACTTCACCAATTTCCACACCGCCGAAAACGTTCGCTACGGGCAGGATTACTCGCCCGGCGCGGCGCAGCTGCTGAATGCCCTGATCGCCCGGGCCACCATCCCCGAGTACCAGGTGCGATGGAGATGGCGACCGAACAGCCTCGCGATCTGGGACAATCGCTGCACCCAGCATTACGCAGTCATGGATTACTGGCCTGCCGTCCGGAAAATGGAGCGCGCGGGCATCATCGGCGACAAGCCTTACTAACGGAGAAGAGCCATGCAATTCATGGACGATAGCCTGCTGCCCGAGAATCAGGACCCCTTGGTCATCCAGGTGGCGCCATACGCGCCGAGCTTCCTGCCTCGAGATTCCGACGACATTCCCCTGACGAAGGCCGAGCAGGTCCAGAAGGCAGTCGATTGCTACAATGCGGGCGCCACCCTTCTGCACGTTCACGTGCGCGACCCGGAGACCGGCAAGGGCTCGAAGCAGCTCGAGGATTTCAATGAGATGCTCGATCGCCTGCGCACCGCGGTGCCCAAGATGATCCTGCAGGTCGGCGGCTCCATCAGCTTCGCCCCGAAGGACGAGGGCGAAGCGGCGAAGTGGCTGAGCGACGACACGCGTCACATGTTGGCTGATCTCAAGCCGGAGCCCGACCAGGTGACGATCGCGATCAACACCAACCAAATGAACGTGATGGAGCTCATCACCGACGAGGACGCTGCAGGCACCTCGATGGGCGAGCCCGACTACAAGCACGCTTACACCGAGATGTACTACGAGTCGGGGCCGGGCTTCGTGAAGGAGCATCTGAAGCGACTCGTCGGCGCCGGAATCCAGCCGCACTTCATGATCGGATCGATCAAGGATCTCGAAACCGTCGAGCGGATCGTTCGCAGAGGCGAATATATGGGGCCGCTGGTGATCAACTGGGTGTCGATCGGCGGCGGCCACGACGGGCCCAATCCGCGCAACCTGATGGAGTTCATCAACCGCCTGCCGCAGCATGCCGTGTTCACCGTCGAAGGCCTGATGCGCCACGTCTACCCGCTGAACGCGATGGGCATCGCAATGGGCTTCCACGTGCGCGTCGGACAGGAAGACAACCTCTATGGCCGCCGCGGCGAGCGCGCGACGTCGGTGCAGCAGATCGAGAAGATGGTCAGGTTGTCGGAAGAGCTCTTCCGCCCGATCGCCACTGCCGAGCAGGCGCGTCAGATCTACAAGCTAGGCACCACCTACTCGAGCGTCGATGAAACGCTCGCGCAAAACGGTTGGCTTCCGAACCGCAAGCCTGCAGTCGTCGCGAGGCGCGAAGCCGCGTGAACAAGGCCGCGGCCATCAGGCCGAACGTCTCCGCCTACGCCTGGTTGGTGTTCGCGCTGACGTTCGGCCTGCTGATCTCCGACTACATGGCGCGGCAGGTCCTGAGCGCCGTCTTCCCGCTGCTCAAGTCCGAGTGGCATTTGACGGACGCGCAGCTCGGCCTTCTCTCCGGCATCGTCGCGGTCACCGTGGGCGTGCTGACCTGCCCTATATCGCTTCTTGCGGACCGGCTCGGCCGAGCCAAAAGCATCGCACTGATGGCGGCGCTGTGGAGCGTCGCGACGATGCTCTGCGGCCTCGCCAAATCCTATGACCAGATGCTTGCGGCCAGGGTGCTCGTCGGCGTCGGCGAAGCCGCTTACGGAAGCGTCGGAATCGCCGTTTTGATCAGTGTGTTCCCAGAGAGGATGCGCGCAACCCTGACCGGCGCGTTCATGGCCGGCGGCCTCGCCGGACAGGTTCTTGGAGTCGGGATCGGGGGAGCAGTTGCCGCGACCCACGGTTGGCGAATGGCGTTCCTCGCGATCGGCGTCGGCGGATTGCTGCTGGCCGTCATCTATCCCTTGATCGTGCGCGAAGGCCGGATCTCCGGCGAGCATTCAGCCAAGCGCAACCAGATCACGCTCTCGAGCCTTGGGGCGTTGTTCTCGGGCCGCACGCTGAAATGCGCATATGTCGCGAGCGGGCTGCAGCTGTTCGTCGCAAGCGCGATACCCGCCTGGCTGCCCACCTATTTCGTCCGCTACTACGACCTGCCGCTCAAGCAGGCGACCACATTGGCCGCTTTGTTTCTCGCGATGGGCGGAGCCGGCATGATCCTTTGCGGAATGGTCAGCGACCGCTTCGTCAAGGATACATCGCAGCGTGCGCTGTTGAGCGCCTTCTACTGCCTCGTTTGCGCCTTGATGATCACCGTCGCCTTCGGCTTCGGACCTGGGTCCACCCAGCTGATCTTGCTTGGAGTGGGAATGTTCCTGGCGGCAAGCTCTGCGGGCCCAGCAGGTTCTATCGTTGCGGGACTGACACCCGCTGCCCTTCACGGCACTGCTTTCGCGGTACTGACGCTTGCCAACAATGCGTTCGGCCTCGCGCCGGGACCTATCGTGACCGGCTGGCTGGCCGACCGCATCGGCTTGCTCGGCGCGCTGCAATGGCTCCCGTTCGCCAGCATGGCCGCCGCCGCGGTTTTCGTGATCGCATCGCGAAAGGCCCCCGCCGCCGTCGGAGCGGCCGAGCCCGCCTGACGGCTTGCGCCCCTAGAGACCCAAGACGCGGATCAGCGCGAAGCTTACCGATCCGAGCATCAGCAAAGACAGCACGACGGTAAGCGTGACCCGCCCGCCGGCCCTCGACACGGTTCGCACATCGACGCCAAGGCCCAGCGCGGCCATGGAAACCACCGTAAGGACGGTGGCCGTGGTCCCGATCGGCGCAAGCGCCCAGGCCGGGATGACGCCTGCCGAGCGCAGCGCCATCATCGCCAGGAAGCCGATGATGAACCACGGGACGAGCTGGTGCAGGGGCGGCCGTCCCTGCTGAGGCCGATTTCCGGCCGTGACGTGCGGGGGCGGCTCGTCCGCCTCTTCGCGAAGGCGTGGGGTTAGTAGCGACAGCACCAGGCACACCGGACCCAGCATCAGCACTCGGATGAGCTTGACGAGGGTGCCCACCTGCACCGACTTCGCACCCATTGGCGCGGCGGCGGCGATCACCTGCGGAACGGCGTAGACCGTCAGGCCGGCGAGCGCTCCGTAGCCGAGCTGGGTCATGTGGAGCGCGGCGCCGATCAGGGGCAGAGCGAGGACCACGATCACGCCGAGCACCGCCGTAAACGCAATCGATGACGCGACGTCGTCGCCGTCGGCTCCGATCACCGGCGCAACCGCGGCGATCGCGGAATTGCCGCAAATCGAGTTCCCGCACGCAACCAGTATCGATTGCCGCTTGGTCAAACCCAGCGCTCGACCGATGCTGAAGCTGACGAGAATGGCACCGGCAACGATGCCCAGGATCGATACGAGCAACGGCCAACCGGCCGAGAGAATCGAGGCGGCGCTGATCGAGGCGCCAAGTAAGACTACCGCGATTTCGAGAACCAATTTGGCGCTAAAGTCGATCCCCGGCTTCCATGTCTCGTCGGGCGTCCAGGCGGTTCGGATCGCGGCACCAACGAGGATCGCGAGCACCAGGGCCTCGATCCATGCCCGGCCGGAGATATGCAGTTCCAGCTGCTGCAAAGCATAACCGGCGGCGGCAACCATGCTGCACAGCACCAGGCACACCGGACCCAGCATCAGCACTCGGATGAGCTTGACGAGGGTGCCCACCTGCACCGACTTCGCACCCATTGGCGCG
>JBKPJK010000005.1:0-2324 GCA_046730635.1 Pseudomonadota bacterium
TTCGAAGAGCGGGAACGAACTGGCCCGAATAGCAGGCCTGAAGAATGAGCAGCCGATTCCTGAATCCCAACGGGCCGAGCAGTCCCGCAAGACGCGTGGGCGTGACGATACCCGCCCCTCGTTGCAAGTCCTTGTAAACCAGGCCTTCATCGGGAACGCCGTGGCTCGTGCTGTAGAGCACGAGCACGTCCTCGTTGCGATCCATGAGCTCCGCGACGCGAGCCAATGCGAGCGCGAGAGTGTGCGGCGAACCGGGCGCATCGGCCTTGGCCTGCCCTTCGTCATTGGCGAGAACGATCGTTCGGCCTGCGGCATCGAAACGGGTTGCGAGCACCCGGCCAGCTTCCCGAGCCTCGCGGCTGAAAACGGGGTCCCCGTCGAGTGCGACGACGACGACATAAGCATCGACCGTCCCCGGCCTCTGCGGCTTTAGCGCCTCAAGGGCGGCTGTAATTCTTCGGTGCTCGGCGAGCTGTTCGGTTGCAGGCTCCGGCAGAGCGACCCACTCGCCGCGCGGCTGCTCAGCGTAAGATGCAGGACATGCGAAAAGCGCGACAAGTAGCGCGAAGGCCAATCGCGGACGGTTCCGGCTCACGGGCCTAGTTTCGCCAGCCGTCAGGCGGACGCAAGCGCTAAGAGATGCCGCTGCCGCAGGGCGTCGAGCGGCTGCAGGCCGCCACCTTCCTCGACGTGCCAAAATGTCCAGCCATTACAAGAGGGGGCCCCTTGTAGCGCTGCGCCCACCTTGTGGATCGAACCCGCATGTGCCTCGCACGCAATCGAGCCATCGGCTCGCACATTTGCAATCCAGCGACGCTTGGAGTCCGTGACGCTGCTTCCGGCGGGAATGAGGCCGCTTTCGACCAGGACGCCGAAGGCCACGCGTGGCTGCTCGCGTTTGTCCGGAACGGTGCGCATCGCGCTTTCATCCAGAGGCAGAGTGGAATCGATCCGTTCGCGGGCAACCTTCACGTAAGTCGTCTCCCGCTCGATCCCGATCCAGCGGCGGCCAAGCCGGCGTGCGACCGCGCCGGTCGTTCCGGTACCGAAGAATGGGTCCAGGACGACGTCGCCGGGCTTCGTGCAAGCAAGCAGGATTCGGTAGAGCAATGCTTCGGGCTTCTGCGTCGGATGAGCTTTGGACCCGTCGTCGCCCTTCACCCTCTCGGAACCGCTGCAGATCGGCAACAGCCAGTCGGAGCGCATCTGGAGATCGTCGTTCAGCGCCTTCATCGCGCGATAGTTGAAGGTGTAGCGCGCCCGTTCGCTCTTCGAGCACCACAGCAACGTCTCGTGCGCGTTGGTGAAACGCGTTCCGCGGAAGTTCGGCATCGGGTTCGATTTGCGCCACACGATGTCGTTGAGGATCCAGAACTCCGCATCCTGGAGCAGAGCGCCGACGCGGTAGATGTTGTGATAGCTGCCGATCACCCAGATCGTGCCATCGTCTTTCAAAATGCGGCGGGCCTGCTCGAGCCAATCCCGGGTAAAATCGTCATAGGCCGTCAGGCTGTCGAATTTGTCCCAGTCGTCGTCGACCGCGTCGACCCGGCTGCCTTCGGGCCTGAAAAGATCCCCGCCGAGTTGAAGGTTATAGGGCGGGTCGGCAAAGATCATGTCGACGCTCTTGTCGGGAAGACGCGCCATCTCGGCGATGCAATCGCCCTGAATTATGGTGTCGAGCGGAAGCTCTCGCTTCTGTGCGCGTGCCGGACGAAATGAGGTCGGCTCCGCAATGCGGGCGATGAGATTCATTTGGACCTTGCCCCTTCCTTGACGGGCGAAGGTGAGTCAGCCGGGAGTCGCGGTCAAGCGATCAAGGGTTAATGGGTCCCGATCCGGAGTCCCATTGCTAAGCGGCCGGGCGGACCTGCTCCACAACATGTTGAGTCACGGCGCCTTGGTCGGACTCAATCTCTGGTGGGTGTGACTCGAAAGACTCGATTTCCTCGAAAACGAGTTCAGGCTGATCGGCGGCGGTCATGATTTGCCGCACGAGCCCAAAACTCCGGCGATGTAGCGGCGTCGCGCCCAGCTCCCGGAGAGCACGGCGATGATCCGGAGTGGGATAGCCGCGATTCCTTTCCCAGCCGTATCCAGGATATTCGACGGCATAGTCCGCCATGATCCGATCGCGCGTCACCTTGGCGATGATCGACGCGGCTGCAATCGAGCGGCATTTCGCATCGCCGTCGACGATCGCCTTGGACGGGCGCTGCCAGCGCGGGGTCGCATTGCCGTCGACGAGAACCCAGGCGGGTTCCATCCCCAGCGCCTCAACCGCGCGGGTCATAGCCAGCATGCGCGCCCAGTAGATGTTGATC
>JBKPJK010000006.1:0-1662 GCA_046730635.1 Pseudomonadota bacterium
AAGACGCTGCCCAAAACTCCCGCCACTACCATGGCGAGGGCCGCGTAGCGCCAGGGCCGATAGACACCTCGCAGCTCCCTCCGATACGCGAGGCGCTGCTCCGGATCCGTGAGGTCCGGTCGCGTCATCGCCTTTTCAGAAGTTCGTCCACGATCCGGTCTGCGGCCTCCTCGGCGCTGAGCTCCGTCGTGTCGATATGGATCTCGGGCGCTTCCGGGGGCTCGTAGGGACTGTCGATGCCCGTGAAGTTCTTGAGCTGCCCGGCCCGCGCCTTCGCATAGAGCCCCTTGGCGTCGCGCTCTTCGGCCACTCCGAGTGGAGTATCGACGAAAATCTCGAAGAACTCGCCTTCTGGCAGCATCCGGCGGACCATGTGGCGTTCGGCGCGGAATGGCGAAATGAACGCCGTGAGCACGATCAGGCCGGCATCTGCCATCAAGCGCGCGACCTCCCCGACTCGGCGGATGTTCTCGATGCGATCGGCCTCCGTGAAGCCGAGATCGCGGTTGAGGCCATGACGGACGTTGTCGCCGTCGAGCAGGAAGGTATGCCGCCCGCGGGCAGCGAGCTTCTTCTCGACCAGATTGGCGATCGTCGACTTGCCCGCGCCGGACAGGCCGGTGAACCACAGAACCGCCGGCTTCTGGCCCTTGAGCGCCGAATGCGTGTCGCGGCTGACTTCGAGGTGTTGGCGATGGATGTTCAGAGATCGCCTGAGCGCGAAGTGAAGCATTCCGCACCCGACCGTGGCATTGTTCAGCTTGTCGATCAGGATGAAGCCGCCCAGCACCCGATTGGGGCTTTGGCCCTCCGCCGCGTAGGGCTCGAAAACGATCTCCCGGTCGGTGGCGATTTCGGCGACGCCGATATCGTTCAGTGAGAGGGAAGGGGCGGCGAGCTGCTCCAGCGTGTTGACGTTGACCTTGTACTTGGGGTGCTGGACCGTCGCGGTGACGGTCTGCGTCCCGACCTTCATCCAATAGCCTCGACCGGGCAGCAGCTCAGTTTCGTCCATCCAGACGATGGTGGCTTCGAACTGGTCGGCGGCCTCCGGCGGATCCCCGGCCGCAACGATCACGTCCCCACGCGAGCAATCGACCTCGTCCGCGAAGGTCAGGGTCACGGACTGTCCCGCGGCCGCGCTTTCGAGATCGCCGTCCTGGGTCACCACTCGCGCAATGCGGGTTACGCGTCCCGATGGCAGGATGCGCACCTCCGTTCCCGCGCTTACGGAACCGGAGGCGATCTGGCCGGCGAAACCGCGGAAATGCTGGTCCGGCCGATTGACCCACTGCACCGGCATTCGGAAGGCCTTGGCCGCCTCGGCGTTAGCCGAGAGCTCGACCGCATCCAGATGTTCGAGCAGCGCCGGACCATTGTACCACGGCGTCCGCTCGCTGCGCGCGATCACATTGTCGCCCTTGAGGCCCGAGACCGGAATCGCGACCCAATCTGCAATGCCGATCGTCGCGGCGAAGTCGCGATAGTCGGCGCAGATCGCGTCGAACGCGGCCTGGTCGTAGTCGACCAGGTCCATCTTGTTCACCGCCAGGACGAACCGGCGGATGCCGACCAGCTGAGCCAGGTACGAGTGACGCCGCGTCTGCGTCAGTACACCCTTGCGCGCGTCGACAGGAGGACCGCAAGGTCGGCGGTCGATGC
>JBKPJK010000007.1:0-2944 GCA_046730635.1 Pseudomonadota bacterium
GCGGAATCGGCGATCGCCTTGTCGAGCGCCTCGCGATCCTTGAGCAGCGCGGCGAGGCCTTTTGCCCAATCCTGCTGAGCGCCGCGCTCGCGCCCAAGCTGTTCCGCCAGCCGATCGAGGCGCCCGGAAAGCTGGAGCGAAATGGTCGAAGACAGGGTTGCGTCGCGTTGCAGACGCGCGAGTGCGAGCACCGTCGTCGTAGCGATTCTGCGGCCCACATCGGACCCGGCCTCGGCGATCGACCGACCGAGAAGCAGGTCGAACATTTGCGCAGGGGCCGGCATCGAGGGATCGACGCCGTGCTGGCTCTCCATCCGGTTCAGGCGTTCGGGCGCAAGCAAAACGTTGAGGGTCTGAACGGCCCCCACCTCCGTGGCCTTCAACGGGTCGAACACGGGTCCGCCTGCCGTCGGAATGATCTCGATCTCGGTCTGGCGGTCGTCATTGCCGCCGAAAGCACTCGACAGCAAAGGCTGCAATCGCGGCGGCACCGTCAGCTCGGCGGGCGTAATCGTGTCCAGCAGCGCGTAAAGCGCAGCCCATTGCGCCCCGCCAGGTACGGGATGCGCCTCCATGGGCTCACCATTGACGGCATAGGGGAAATCGACGCCGCCGACCGACTTGGCGGCAGCTTCTATCTGGTATCGGTCGAGCAGCCAGATCGGAACGAACGCACGCCGCAAGTCCGCGAGCTGCTCGCCGCGCGGCAGGGCACCGATTCCGAACCGTGCCACAGCGACGCGCCGAACCTCCATCATGCGCCGCAGCTCGCCGACCGGATCGGGACCGTCGTCCCAGAGCGCGCCGACGGGCTGGCCGGCGCGCAATGGACGCGCGTCATTGTCCGCAACGAAGCGCAGGCCCGCGGCCCTGGCTTCTGCGACAATCGGCTTTGCTTCGGCGTCTGTCGTCGCGCCGTAGAGCCACTTAATCGCCCATCGGTCCCACGGACCCAGCCCCACTCCGTAGGCATCCTTGAGCGACGGAGCCCCGGCTTCGAGGCTGATCCTCGGGGCAGGATAGTCCATGACCGAATACCGACCCTGGGTGCTCGCCGCGAAATTGTGAGCGAGACCGATGGCGTGGCCGACCTCATGCGCGCCGAGCTGGCGGAGGCGCGCGAGCGTGGCCGTGATCGGGTCATTCGGATCGCCGGTCCCGGTCAAACCTGCTCCGACCAGCGCCTGGAAGATGATCATGTCCTGGCGCGCTCGAAGCGACCCCAGAACCACAGCGCCCTTGATGATCTCGCCCGTGCGCGGATCGTCGATCGGCTGACCGTAAGACCAGCCGCGTGTCGCGCGATTCACCCAGTTGACCACATTGTAGCGCACGTCGAGCGGATCGGCGCCGTCGGGAAGAACGTCTACACGGAACGCATTTTCGAAGCCGGC
The DNA here is from genome assembly GCA_046730635.1 of Pseudomonadota bacterium. GTDB lineage: Bacteria > Pseudomonadota > Alphaproteobacteria > Sphingomonadales > Sphingomonadaceae > Sphingomicrobium. The sequence continues at coordinate 1,395 of JBKPJK010000007.1, forward strand.
CGCATCGAAGGCCTGCGTCCACCGGCCGACGCCATCTTTCACCGCGTTGCGGATCACCTCGGGCATCGCGGGATCGACGTAGAAGACGATCGGCTTCTTCACCGGCGAACGCGCTGCCGACGGATCGAGCTTCTCCAGCCGGAATCGCCTGGCAAGATCGTTGACGATCGGTGCGCCGAGCGGCTTGGAGAAGTCGACCTGCTGGCGGCCGATCGAATAGCCGAACGGATCGGTCCTCGGCACATAGCCGGGCTCCGGAAGCGCAATGAGCGAGTGCCGCTCGATCACGCTCAGCGTATTGTCGCCGGGGAGGATGTTGTTCATCTCCTCCTTCGGCTCGTCGGAGCGGAAGGCGATGCGCGCTGCGAATTCGGCATTCCTTGGGAAGACTTTGACAAAGGTCGGATCTGCGGCGCTGAGCTCCGGAACGAACTTGAACTCGCCCCCGCCGACGGCTTTCACGACGCGCGGAATGCCGATGTCGTCGCGCGCCAGGAAGCCTGCCAGATCGACCTGGTACGAACCGTCCGGCAGATCCTTCACGACATCGCCCATCCACAATGGCGAGGTCGGAAAGCTGTGTTGGGTCGTCAGCTGTTCGGCGGGGTTGCTGGAAACGAATTTCGTATTCTCGACATCCGCGACCACCTTCTTGCCGAGCCGGCGGAAGACGAGGATTCGCGAGTTGCTTGCGGCCCCGAAGTCCAGCTGCGTCGGGGCCGAGCCGAGGCCTGTCTCCAGCTGCGTGATGTAGATGTAGCGCGCCGATACGCCGTCGGCCGCGGGCTTCGGAAATGTCGCAATGATCTTGCCGGTCTTGGTGTCGGCCTTGACGTCGATCAGGGCTCGTTCCGCCTTCGCGACCATCGGAGACGCAGGCGCTGTCAACACGGGGGATGGCAGCGCCGTAACGACGCAAAACGACAAGGAAGACGCGAACAGATGACGATGCATGAAGTATCCCCGAAAGAGACGCGGACGCTAGTTAGCGCTTGAGGCCGTGTCCACGCTCTTGCGCCCCGCCGCGCACGGCCGCACAGGTCTGGCATGTCCGTGCGCTCTCTCTTTGCCACGCAGCTCTACGAGGGGGAACTCGGCGACGCTGCCCTGCTCGACGAACTTGCGCATTCGATACGCTCGCTCGCGGCCGACGACGAAGCGGGAAACAATTGGTCCCGTGAGCATCGCTACGCCGGCTACACCAGCTATGCCTCGCTCGACGACCTGCCGCGGCGAGACCCGGCGTTCGCCGATCTTTCGAAGCTGCTGACTCGCCACGCGGTCAAATTCGCGCAGGCTTCCCGCCTGACCATGGAGCGCAAGCCGAAGCTCGACAGCCTGTGGGTCAACCTGTTGAAAATGGGTGGATATCATAGTGGACACATTCATCCGAACAGCATCATTTCCGGCACGCTCTACATCGAAGTCCCGAAGGGATCGGGTGCGATCCGGTTCGAGGATCCGCGTCTTCCCTTGATGATGGCCGCGCCTACGCGTGCCGAAACTTTCGTAACGGTCGATCCGCGTCCCGGCCTCCTGTTGATGTGGGA
>JBKPJK010000008.1:0-1716 GCA_046730635.1 Pseudomonadota bacterium
GGCAACGAGGTTGATGGCTTCGGTCGCACCGCGGGTGAAGACCAGCTCGTTGGGCTGGCCGCCGATCAGCTTGGACGCGGCGGCGCGAGCGGCCTCGTAGCTGGCCGTCATCGTCGCAGAACGTTCGTATACGCCGCGATGCACGGTCGCGTAATCATGTGCATAGGCGTTCGTGATCGCGTCGATCACGGCCTGCGGCTTCTGCGCGGTGGCTGCGCTGTCGAGATAGTGCCAGCCTTCGATCGCCGGGAACTGATCGCGAACGTCGAGCGCGGAGTTGATGCGAGTGGGAGCGTTCACACGACCCTCCGCAGCGCTTCGCGCGCGGCTTCGCAGATTGCGTTCGGGTCCTTCGCGGTGTCCCACAAGCCCATGACGAAGCCTTCAAGTAGAAGCGCGCGGGCGCTCGCCGGGTCCATTCCGCGGCTTTCAGCATAGAACAATTGCATCGGGTCGAGCTCGCCGACCGTCGCGCCGTGCGCGCACTTCACGTCGTCGGCGAAGATCTCGAGCTCGGGCTTGCAATTGGCGGTGGCGCCGCGGTCGAGGAGCATGGCCTTGACCGACTGCTCGCCGTCGGTCTGCTGGGCGCCGCGCGCGACCTCGACCTTGCCGAGATACGACCCGACTGCCTTGCCGTTCAGCACGGAGCGGATGACCTGCCGCGAGCGTCCACCGGGCCCGACGTGCCTGACATTGGTGACGAACTCGTTGGTCGAAAGACCGGCGCCGATGTTCGCGCCATAGAGCTCGAAGTCCGCGCCTTCGGCGAGCGAGACTTCAATCTCGATGCGTCCGTAAACCGGCGCGGTGTTGAGCGCGAAAATGCGCGCCTTCGCGCCCTCACCAAGCGCCAGCTGGACTCGGCGCAATTGCACGTCGTCGGCTACCGGCAACCAAATCTCTTCAAGCTCTTCACCGGCCCCGACCGTGAGCGTCACCGGTTGAGCGAACTGCTCCCACACAGGCTGCAGTGCGTCGAGGTCGGCGTAGCGCCATTCCTCCTGCTTGTGGGTGGGGAAGGCCGCGGTCACGCAGCAGCCTCCGCATAGCCCTCGCGCTCGAGCTCGCGCGCGAGCTCGGGTCCGCCGCTGCGCTCGATCCGGCCGTTGCGCAGCACGTGAACCCGGTCCGGTTCGACATAGTCGAGCAGGCGCTGATAGTGGGTGATCAGGAGCACGCCTTTGTCTGGCGCGCGCATGATGCGGTTGATGCCTGCGCCGACAGCTTTGAGCGCATCGATGTCGAGGCCGCTGTCGGTCTCGTCGAGCACCGCGAACTTGGGCGCCATGATGCCCATCTGGACCATCTCGGCCCGCTTCTTCTCCCCCCCGGAAAAGCCGACGTTCACCGGACGCTTGAGCATGTCGGCATCCATGCCGAGCAGGTTCGCCTGATCGCGCGCAAGCTTGATGAATTCGCCGGCCGAAAGCTCGGCTTCGCCGCGAAAACGACGCTGCGAATTGAGGCTCTCGCGGAGGAACTGGAGGTAGGAGATTCCGGGGATCTCTACGGGGTATTGGAAGCCGAGGAACAGTCCCGCCGCGGCGCGTTCGTGCGGCTCCATTGCCAACAAATCCAACCCACCTTCGTCATCCCGGGCTGGACCCGGGATCTGCCTGCCTTCTGCGCCTTCGGAAGAAAAGGCAGGCTCCGGCTCAAGGCCGGGGTGACGCGTTGGCGTGAACGTCACCGACCCTTCCGTCACCTCATATC
>JBKPJK010000009.1:0-5309 GCA_046730635.1 Pseudomonadota bacterium
CGCCAGAACGTCGACGGGGTGACTGCGCGCGGCCTCGAGGCTTCGGCACAATGGACGCGCGGTCCGTGGTCCGTTCGCGCCGGTGCCAGCCTCACGCAGGCGAGGATGGAGGCAAGTGAAGCGGCATCCTTCCTCGGCGGCCTGCGCCCGGCTCAAACGCCGAATTTGGCGGCGGCGGTGGCCGGTGGTTGGCAGGATGGCGGGAAGGCTGTGCAACTGGTCTTGCGGCGCGTTGGCGATCAGTTCGAGGACGATCTCAACACGCGAACTCTACAGGCAGCAACGACGATCGATGTCTTCGCGTCCTGGCCTCTGACGAAGCAGCTTCAACTGATTGCGAGGGGCGAGAACATCACGAACAAGCTGGTCGAGGCTGGGATCAACGGTGACGGTTCCGTCGAACGCGCGACTCCTCGCACCCTGTGGATCGGACTTCGATTTCGATGATCATTTGACCCTAGTGTAAAGGAATGCCGTGATGTCGCGCGCGTCCTCCTCACCGACATTGAGGTCGGGCATCGCGGTTCCCGGCGAGACCTGCTGCGGGTCGCGGATCCACTTTTCCATGTTCTCGGGCTTGTTCGACAGGCGTCCGGCGATGATGACGCGCAGGGCAATTCCGTCGAGCGGCGGGCCGACCCCTCCGGTTGCCGTGCGCACGCCGCTGATCGCGTGGCAGCTGCCGCAGCCGTATTGAATGAACATGGCCTCGCCGCGCTGCGGGTCGCCGCCGGTCGCCGCGGCAGCATGGACGCTCATCCGGCTGCGCTGCTCCGCATATTTGTAGACGATGCCGACCAGGGCGATCACGAACAGGATCGCTGCGAGCACGCCGAACGTGACCTTAGTGGACGGAGAGCGCAGCATGGCTTCCCTCCGAAAACTTCAACCATTTGTAGAACAGTACGATCGCGGCGGCCCCGTGCACTAGGCCGCCCGGAATCCACATGATGAGTCCCGCGAGCCGCTGGTCGTCGACGGGATCGAGCCCGATGCCGCTCATGCCCATCGCCGCATAATCCGAATACCAGGGCGAGGCGGAGAAGCTCATGAGCGCGCCGAGCGCTCCACCGATCAGGGACGTGGCGAAGAGGCAGGCGGCCGACAGGCCATAACCTGCTCCGCGCGCCCGAGGATGGAGCATCGCCCACCAGAAGAGGAGTGAGCTGACGAAGAAGCTTGCGTGCTGCGCGATGTGCCACCCGCTGCTTTCGAGTGCGCGGTCGAACAGGCTTGGCGCGTGCCACATCCACATTACGATGGCCTGGACTGCCGTCGCGGTCACGGGTTCGGTCAGTCGTCTCCACAGCGACTGCAGCGGCGACTTCCAGCTCCCCGCGAGCGACTGGCGAACGGGCTTCGGCAATCCCCACGCCATCACGCCGCCGGAGGTCGATGCCGCCAGGAGCAACGTCGCCACGAGCATGATCAGTTCATGCTCGATCATGTGCAGCGTAAAGCTCCGCTCGCCGCCGGCGTGCAGTGGAGAAATGAGTGCGAGCGTCAGGACCAGCCAACCTCCGACGAACAGCGCCGTGCCACGCGGACGCGACGAGGCGCGGCGGCACAGACGCCGCCAGCCCACGGCGTAGGTGAGGAGCGCCAGACCAAGCGGAACGAGCAATATCGGATCGAGCGTCCAGCCGATCCCGTGCTGGTGACCCCCGTGCGCGTAGGCGGGCGAAGCGACCAGAACCGCCAGCAAGGCGAACATCCTCACGCCCAGCATCGGGGGATCACCAACGCCGCGATGAAGGGAAGAACCGTCCCGATCGCGTAGAGGGCGCACGCCATCAGGCCTACTGCAGCGACCAGTCGGCGGGCCGGCGGCTCGCTGTGGGACTCGAAGACCCGCCACGAACCCAGTGCGCCAACCGCAATGATCAGCAGCCCGACCACGGTGCCGAGGATGACGATCCACGGGCTTCCGACGCTGCAGTCCTGGAACGTCGCGTCGGAGCCGAGCTGATGCTGGACGAAGTATCCCAGCGTCCCGAGCGCAAGGCCGGCCCATGGCATGAACCCGTCGCGAAGACTGGCCCGGTTCACAGCCGCGGGATCCAGTAGATCATGAGGTAGATCGGGATCCACAGCAGCCAGACGTACCGCCAGTAGAGCGCATTCTCGTCCGTATCGACCAGCCGGCGCCCTTCGTAGCCGACGGGGGTCATCATCAGCGCCCATAGCACGATCGTATCGCCCCAGTCGGTCACCAGGTGCGTAGTGTGCAGGAACAGGAGCGCCCAGATGATCGATCCATAGGCATCGTCGGTCCACCGCACGTTGAGGCTGTTGAACTCGAACCCGCGGATGACGAGCAGCAGGGCGCCAATCCCGATGATGACCGGCAACAGGCGCCGGATCGTCGGCACGTCGCGCTCGTGGGCGGCTTTCTTGACCCGCGTGTTCCAGATCTCGCTCGCCAGGATGACGATCGTGAACAAAGTTCCGGCCAGCAGGTCGGGCGCCTTGCGGCCTTCCGGCGGCCACCCCTGTTCGTGGCCCATGAGAAAGAAGTAAGCGGCGAACGCGAGCGCGAAGAAGCCGCCTTCGACGATCATGTAACCGATGATGCCCCACCATGTGAGGCTGCTCGGCCCGAACTTGTGGGTCGGGAGCTCGGCGACGTCGTCGGTGAAGCGGACCTCGCGGATCATGTGATCACCGGCTCCGGCTGCCGTTTGAGCTCCTTCGGCCAGAACCATGCCGCGAGCGCGATCGCGATCGGTCCGGAGCCGACCAGCACCGCCCAGGGCGAGAAGATGGAGGTCACGAACATGATGCCGACCGCGATGGACGCGATGAAGGGCCACAGGCTCGGCTCCGGCACCGGTTCGCGGAGATCGGGCGCCGCAGCGACGACCGTCGTCAGCAGCGTTTCCTTCTCGTCTACCCGAAGCCCCGTCACGACTGGCAGCTGGCCCTTCTCATCCCACAGCGGCGTGCGACTCTCGACGACCGGGATATGGGAGAAATTGTACGGCGGCGGGGGCGAGCCGGTTGCCCATTCGAGCGTCGATGCGTCCCACGGGTTGGCCGGGGCGATCGCGCCCCGGTAGAGCGAGAAGAGCCCGTTGATGACGAACAGCAGCACACCTGCAGCAAGCACGAATGCGCCGACCGTCGAGAGCAGGTTCGGAAGTTCGAGGCCCAGCCCGGCGGGGTAGGTGTAGACCCGCCGCGGCATGCCGAGCAGGCCGCTGAAGTGCATCGGGAAGAAGGTCAGGTGGAAGCCGGCGAAGACCATCCAAAAACCGATCTTGCCGAGCGTTTCGCTCATCATGCGGCCGGTCATCTTCGGATACCAGTAAGTCAGGATTCCGAGCAGCGGAAATACCGCTCCACCGATGAGCACGTAATGGAAGTGGGCAACCACGAAGTAGGTGTCGTGGAGCTGGAGGTCGAGCGGCACCGAGGCGACCATCACACCGGTGAGCCCGCCGATGACGAAGGTTATGATGAAGCCGACGACATAGAGCATCGGCACCTGAAAGCGCGGCCGGCCATCCCACATCGTCGCGAGCCAGCAGAAGATTTGCAGGCCCGTCGGGATTGCGACCGTCATGCTCGCAGCAGTGTAGAAGCTGTAGCCCACACGCGGCAGGCCGGTTGCGAACATGTGATGCACCCAGAGGCCGAACGCGAGGATGCCGGTCGAGATGAGCGCGAGGACGACGACCGGGTAGGCGAAGACCGGACGGCGGCAGAAGGTCTCGACGATCACGCTGACGAAGCCGGTCGCGGGAAGGAAGATGATGTAAACTTCCGGGTGCCCGAAGAACCAGAACAGATGCTGCCACAACAAGGCGTCGCCATGCTCGTAGCTGTTATAGAAGTTGGTTCCGATCAGGCGGTCCGAGATGAGCATTCCGGAGCAGAGCGCGATCGACGGCATCGCGAAGATGATCATCAGTGCGACGACCAGCATCGCCCAGGCGAACAGCGGCATTCGCGCCAGCGTCATTCCGGGCGCGCGTGCCTTGAGAATGGTGCAGACGAGCACGACCGCCGCCGCGAGCGCGGACACTTCGGTGAAGGTGATCATCTGCGCCCAGATGTCCGCACGCTTCCCGGGCGAGAATTGCGGGCCTGAGAGCGGCGTGTAGGCGAACCAGCCGATATCGGGGCCGATGTTGAGGATGAACGCAGCCCATAGAAGCAGCCCGCCGAACAGGTACATGAAATAGCTGAAGGCATTGAGGCGCGGAAACGCGGTCGAGCGGGTGCCGAGCATCAGCGGGATGATGAAGACGGCGACTCCTTCCATCACGGGCACGGCGAACAGGAACATCATCGTCGAGCCGTGCATCGTGAACAGCTCGTTGAAACGTGACGCGCTGATCATGTTGTTGTCGGGTCGCGCAAGCTGCAGGCGCATCAGCAGCGCGAGCACGCCGCCGGCGGCGAGGAACAGAAGCGCGGTGACGATGTAGCGGCGGCCGATCTCCTTGTGATCGACGGTGGCGAGCCAGCCGAGGATTCCTGGCGGACGTTGCCACGTGCGGTCGAGCCTCGCTTCCAGCTTGGCTCCGGTGAGCTTGGGCCCGTCTCGCGCGATCTTTTTCCGCTCGGCGGCGAGCTTGCGATCTTCCTCGCGGACGCGCTCGAGTTCGGTCACTTGAGCGTCTCCAGATATGCCACCACGGCGTGAAGCTGCTTGGGCTCGAGGCCGATCGTCGGCATGCGACTGCCGGGCTTGATCGACTGCGGATCCTCGACCCAGCCGTAGAGGTTGCCGCTACTCATCGGCATCGTGCCCGCGGCGATGCTCCGGCGACTGGCGAGGTGGGTCAGGTCTGGCCCAACTGTGGCGCTCGCGGGGGTGCCGGCGATGTTGTGGCAGGCGGCGCATGGGCCGGTGGTCACGTAATTGTACCCGGCCTGAGCAAGCGGCGTCGCCGGAGCGAATGCCGGCCGCAGCTGCTGCTGCCACCATTTCAAAAAATCCGCATAACTGTCGACGTTCACGACGAGGGCCATGTGGGCGTGCTGGGTGCCGCAGAACTCGGCGCACTGTCCGCGATACACTCCTACCTTATTGGGAACGATCGTGATGTCGTTCTCCCGCCCGGGGATGAGGTCCTGCTTCCCCGCCAGGCTCGGAACCCAGAAGCTGTGGATCACATCGTTGGATCGAAGGGTGATACGCACCGGTACTCCGACCGGCAGATGCAGCTCGTTCGCCGTTCGCAGGGTCTTGGATACGTCGGATGCATTGTACTGAACGTCCCACCACCATTGGTTGGCCGTGACGGTGAGCGACAATTTCTCGTGCGCAGCTGCGCTGGCCATCGAGCGGTCGGTGAAGA
>JBKPJK010000010.1:0-5831 GCA_046730635.1 Pseudomonadota bacterium
GCGTCAGCCTCGCGGTTCCCACCGGCTCGATCTACGGCCTCCTCGGCCCCAATGGCGCCGGCAAGACGACGACCCTTCGCATGCTCCTCGGGATCATCGATCCTTCGAGCGGAACTCGCCGGGTGCTCGGTCGCGACCGTCCGCTCGATGCTGCGCGGGAGATCGGGTATCTTCCGGAGGAGCGAGGTCTCTATCCCTCGATGTACGCGCGCGACGCCATCGCATTCATGGGCGCGCTGCGCGGTCTCTCACTGGCCGAAGGGCGCCGCCGCGCGGATGTGCTCCTCGCCGAACACGGTCTCGGCGACTGGTCGCGCAAGTCGATCCGCAGCCTGTCGAAGGGCATGGCCCAGTTGGTCCAACTCCTCGGCACCATCATTCACAAGCCCCGCCTCATCGTGCTCGACGAGCCCTTCGCCGGGCTCGACGCCATCAATCAAGGACGTCTCGAGGAGCTGATCCGCCGTGAGGCGCGCGCCGGCGTCACCATCATTTTCTCCACCCACGTCATCGCCCATGCCGAGCGGCTGTGCGAGCACATCGCGATCATCGCGTCGGGCCAGGTGGCGTTCGACGGAAGCGTCGCCGAGGCCCGTGGCCGGCTTCGTCCCATCGTGCGCCTTCGAACCCGCGCCAGCGAGGGGCCGTGGCGCTCGGCAATCCCCGAGGGTGCGCGGGTGGAAGCAGGCGAATGGGTGTTCGAGCTGCCCGAGGGCGGGCCCGAGCCGCTTCTGCGCGCGCTGCTCGACGGGGGCGCCGGGATCGAAACGCTGGCGATCGAACGGCCGGGCCTTCACGACGCCTTCGTGGCGATTGCCGGAAACAAGGCGGCGGCGGCGATGGGCGCGACGGGGAACGGCCAATGATTCATCTCCTGCGCGGAGCGTTCGTCATCGCGCGTCGCGACTTCGCGGCGACCGTCCTTTCGAAGGCCTTCATCTTCTTCCTGCTGGGGCCGATCTTCCCGCTGCTCCTCGGCGGAGTGTTCGGTGGGATCGGAGCAAGGGTTGCGAGCCAGACTGAACAGCCCGTCGTGGCCGTCGTTTCATCCGCGCAGGATTACAGCCTCATCTCGGCGTCCCGGCAGCGCATCGCAGACACGATGCCCGACTCGATGGTCGTACAGATCGCGCATTATGCGCCCGAGCCGGACCTCGCAGCCCAGCAGAAGAGATTGCTCGCTTCGCGCAGCCCTCCTGTACGGGCGGTGCTAACGGGCGGTCTGGCCGATCCCCATCTCACCGGCTCGGTCAGGAGCGATGCGCAGGCCGTGGCGCAGTTGCGGCTTATCCTTGCCGATGCGAAGGCAGCTCCGGCCGAGCCTCCGGAGCTTCCCGTGACCGCCACGGCGACCTCGTCCGGCTCCGTGGCGAAGGATCGGGCGCTCACCGGTCAGATCGGTCAGATGCTGCTGTTCTTCCTGACGCTGCTGCTGTCGGGAATGGTGATGTCGCAGCTCATCGAGGAGAAATCGAACAAGATCATCGAGGTGATTGCGGCCGCCGTCCCCATCGACTCGCTGTTCATCGGCAAATTGTTCGCGATGCTCGCGGCATCGGTCGCTGGGATCGTCGTCTGGATCAGCGCCGGGGCCTTGCTCATCCAGCTGATCAACACCGGGGGCTTGCGCAACCTTCCCGATCCGGCGGTCGGATGGCCGGCGTTCCTAGCATTGGGCGTCGTCTATTTCGCCATGAACTATCTGCTTCTCGGGTCGATCTTCCTGATGATCGGCGCGCAGGCGTCGACGGTGCGCGAGGTCCAGACCCTGTCCATGCCCGCGACGTTCGCCCAAGTGATCGTCTTCGGATTTGCGGCGACCGCCGTTGCCCAGCCCAATTCGACCGAGGCGCTGGTGGCCGCCGTCTTCCCGCTGTCGTCGCCCTTGGTGATGCTCGCGCGCGCCGCTCAACAGCCGGAGCTTTGGCCACATGCGGTGGCCCTGGCCTGGCAGGCCGTGTGGGTTTTCTTCATTCTTCGGCTCGGCGCGAAGTTGTTCCGCAGGACGGTGCTGAAGTCCGGCCCGAGGGCTAAGTGGTGGAAGTTCAGCCGAGCCTAGATAAGCGCTTCGCGCGCTTGCTCGGTGAGCCACTCCTGCATCGCCATATAGGGGAAGGGCCCGTGGCTGACCCGGGCGATTCCGGCTCCAGCCCAAGCTGACCGGCTCGGTCCGCCGGGCAGATGCATTGCGTTCACCGGAACGGTCACCGCCGCGCAGATCCGCTCGACAAGCGCCAGATCCGCGAGGCCGGGTATGAAATAGCCGTTCGCTCCGGCCTCGGCATAGGCTCGCCCGCGCTCGATCGCGCGTTCCGCCAGCGCCGAGTCATGCGTCTCCGGCTTGGCCTTCAGGAACAGGTCGGTTCTGGCGTTGATGAAGAAGTCGCTCCCGACTCCTTCGCGCAGTGCGGCGATCCTCGCGACATGGTCGGAGATGTCGTAGATCCCGTCCGTGCCGACGACCTGATCCTCGAAGTTGCAGCCGATGGCGCCCGTGTCCGCGAGGCGTCGGCCGTTCGCGGTCAATCCGGCAAGCTCCCGCGCGTAGCCGCCCTCGAAATCCACGGTGACGGGAAGATCGACGGCGCTTACGATCCGCGCGGCATTCGCTAGCGCCAGCTCGATCGGCACCTCCTGGCCGTCACCGAATCCGTTCGCCATGGAAACCGAGGCGCTTCCGGTCGCGATCGCCTTCGCTCCCGACTTGGCGACAGCGGCGGCGCTGCCGGGGTCCCAGGCATTGAACAGCACCAACGGGTTGCCGGCGACGTGAAGCTTCGCAAAGTCCTCGAACTTGCTCATAACGGGTCGAACCTCTTGTGAAGCCGGTCTCTTGGGACAAAGCGGAGGCCCGGTCGTCCCGAATCTTGCGCTCAACAGATAAGGTCAGCTTATCGCAGCGCGCGCCGCATCCTCCAGCTGCTTCATCAGGGCCCGATGCGGGAAGGGGCCGTGGCTGATCCGCGCGACGCCGGCGTCGGCCCAGATCTTCTTGTCCGGAGCGCCGGGGAAGGCGATCACGTTCAGAGGAAGCGGGACTTCGCGGACGACGCGCTCGATCTGCTTCGGGTCGGACAGCCGGGGGACGAAGAACCCGCTCGCCCCGGCGTCGGCGAAGGCCTTTCCGCGTTCCACGACCTGGTCGGCCAGCGCATCGTCATAGGTCTGGGTTTTCAGGAACAGGTCCGTGCGGGCGTTGACGAAGAACTGGTCGCCGACGGCCTTTCGGATCCCGGCGATCCGCTCGACCTGCAGCTGGAGCGGATGCAGTCCCTCGCCGCCGATCACCTGGTCCTCGAAGTTGCACCCGACGGCCCCGGTTGCGGCCAGCCGCGCGACATTGGCGCCGCCAAGCTCCGGATCGTTCGAATAAGCCCCTTCGAAGTCGACGGTAACCGGCAGGTCGACGGCATCCACGATCCGCTTGGCATTGGCGAGCGCGAAGTCGATCGGCACCTGCTGTCCGTCAGGCCAGCCGTTGGCGTCGGCGACCGGATGGCTTCCGGTCGCAAGCGCCTTCGCCCCGGCGGCGACAACCGCGAGTGCGCTCCCGACGTCCCAGATGTTGTAGAGAATGACGGGATCGCCCGGCACGTGCAGGGTGGCGAAGGTTTCGAACTTCGTGGCCATGCCCGCCGACTAGGACTGTCCGCGGCCCGACGCAAACCGCCGTCGCTGTCATAAAAGTGCAACGAAAGAGTCACAGAGCATTCCCGGAAGCGTCGCTAGGGCTGGGTGGAGGCCCAATCGAAAGGACCGACCTCCATGAACAAGATTCTTTTCGCGCTGCCTGCCCTGGCGCTGCTCGCAGCCTGCAACAGCGGCAACAAGAGCTCGAACGGCAATGGCCCGGGATCCGGTATGCAGATCACGGGCGCAGGCTCGACCTTCGTCTACCCGGTGCTTTCCGGCTGGGCGTCGGAATATCAGAAGCAGTCCGGCACCGCGGTCAACTATCAGTCGATCGGTTCGGGGGGCGGCATCTCGCAGGTGGAGGCCGGCACCGTCGACTTCGGCGCGACCGACCAGCCGCTTGCGAGCGACGAGCTCGCGAAGAACAACCTGGCGCAATTCCCGATCGTGATCGGCGGAATCGTACCCGTCGTGAACGTCGCGGGGCTGAAGGCCGGCCAGCTCAAGCTCAGCGGCCCGGTTCTCGCCGACATCTACGCCGGCAAGATCAAGGCATGGAACGATCCGGCAATCGGCAAGCTCAATGCCGGCGTGAACCTGCCGTCGACCAACATCGCCGTCGTCCACCGCTCCGACGGATCGGGCACCACCTTCAACTTCACCCACTATCTCGCCCAGGTCAGCCCGACCTGGAAGAGCAGCCTCGGCGAAGGCAAGACGGTCAACTGGCCGGTGGGCGTCGGCGGCAAGGGCAACGAAGGCGTTGCCGGATACGTAAAGCAGATCCCGAACTCGATCGGCTATGTCGAATATGCCTATGTCATCCAGAACAAGATGACCTACGCGCAGCTGCAGAACGCGGCTGGCGGATTCGTCAGCCCGAGCGCGGAGAGCTTCTCCAACGCCGCGGGTTCGGCCGATTGGAAGAACGCCAAGGACTTCAACTTGGTGATGACCAATGCGCCCGGTCAGAACGCTTACCCGATCACTGCCACCACCTTCATCCTGCTGCCGAAGCAGCCCAAGGACAAGGCCAAGTCGCAGGCCGCAATCGCGTTCTTCAAATATGCGCTGGAAAAGGGCCAGGACCAGGCGAAGAAGCTCGATTACGTGCCGTTGCCCGCCGAGCTGGTCCAGCAGATCGAAAGCTACATCGGCACCAACCTGAAGTGAACGCGACGCTCGCCTCGAGAACGCACGAATCCGCGCCCCCGGTCCGCAAGAGCGGAGCGGGGGCCGATCGCGCCTTCCAGCTGACGACCGCAGTGGCGGCCTGGGCGGTGCTGCTGCTCCTCGGCGGCGTGGCTGTGTCCATGGCGTGGGGCGGGCGGCTCGCCTTTCAGACCTTCGGCTGGAGCTTCGTGACCGGCAAGGACTGGGACGTGGTCGGATCCAGGTTCGGCGCGTTCGTGCCGATCTACGGAACACTGGTGACGTCGGCGATCGCGCTCATCATCGCCGTTCCGGTCAGCATCGGCATCGCTTTGTTCCTGACCGACATCGCTCCGCGTTGGAGCAGGGGACCGATCGCGATCGCGATCGAACTGCTCGCCGCGATTCCGAGCATCATTTACGGCATGTGGGGCCTGTTTGTGTTCGCGCCGTTCATGGCCGCGAACGTCGAGCCCTGGCTCAACGATCATCTCGGCAACAAAGTGATCATCGGCCCGCTGTTCCGCGGCCCGCCGATCGGCATCGGCATGCTGACCGCGGGCATCGTGCTCGGAATCATGGTGATTCCATTCATCTCGTCGGTCGCCCGCGAAGTGTTCAGCGCCGTTCCGGCGCCGTTGCGCGAGTCCGCGGTGGCGCTCGGCTCGACGCGCTGGGAAGTCCTGAAAAGCGTGACCCTGCCCTACACGCGCTCGGCGGTCATCGGCGCGGTCTTCCTCGGGCTCGGACGCGCGCTCGGCGAGACGATGGCGGTGACCTTCGTGCTCGGCAACGCGCACGATCTCTCGGCATCGCTGCTCATGCCGAGCAACTCGATCGCGGCTGCAATCGCAAATGAATTCACCGAGGCGGACACCGAGCTCTACCGCTCGTCGCTGATCGCCCTCGGCTTCCTGCTGTTCGTCGTGACCTTCATCGTTTTGACGATCGCCAAGTTGATGCTGATGCGCCTCAACCGCCAGCTCGGAAGGACGCACTGAGATGGCGATTCCCGCTCGCCGCCGCGTCGCCGACGTGGTTGCTTT
>JBKPJK010000011.1:0-2338 GCA_046730635.1 Pseudomonadota bacterium
CGGCAGCAAAGCATCCTTGTCCAAAACTAGCCGTTAGCGGACCGGCCCGCTAATGGCGCGACCTGAAAGGACTCTACGATCGGTCGAATAGCGGCCTTGCGAGCAGCGCGGCGCATCCCGCGCCGAGAAGCTGCGCAACAATGAACAGCGGCACGTCAGCGGGCGCGATGCCAGCGAAGGTATTGGTCAAACTTCGAGCGACTGTGATGGCGGGATTGGCGAAGCTGGTCGAAGACGTGAACCAATAAGCTGCAGTGATATAAAGGCCGACTGTCGGTGCGACCCATTCGCGACGAAATCGCACAGTTCCAAGGATCGTAAGGATCAAGCCGAAGGTGGCAATGAACTCACCAGCGAACTGACCGAGGCCGTGCCGTGCCTTGACCGACAGCTCTAACGTCGGAAGGTCGAACATGACGTGTGCGGCCCACGCACCCAAAATGCCAAACGCGAGCTGCGCTGCGATGTAGACAAGGGCGTCCTTCCAGCGAAGCTCGCCGCGCGACGCCGCAACAAGGGTCACGGCAGGATTCATGTGTGCGCCGGAGATAGGCCCAAGCACCGTGATCAATACGAACAAGATCGCACCCGTCGCGAGCGTATTGCCAAGCAAGGCGACCGCGTCATTACCGCCTGACAGGTTCTGCGCCATGATTCCGGAGCCGATCACGCAGGCGAAGAGGAAGAAGGAACCGACACCTTCTGCGACGATGCGTCGCCCCAGCGACGGCCTGTCAGGCACTTGCCGACTCTGATGCGAGGAACCGAACTATCCGGGAGTGAAGGTCGCGATAGGCCTCTTGAAATGCCCCCCGTTGGCCGGGCCCCTCAATTGCGGCGGGGTCAGCTATACTCCAATGCGCTGTGGCGGGATTGCCACGCCAAATTGGACAGACTTCCGCCGCAGCATTGTCACAAACGGTAATCACGAAATGGAGCGGTGGCGCATCTTCGGCGGCGAACTCATCCCAGCTTTTCGATCGCATGCCCTCCGCGGGAAGCCCAAGTTCAGCGAGCAGCGCGAGCGCGACGGGATGGACCTGACCCTTGGGGTGGCTTCCAGCCGAATAGGCGCGGAAACGGCCTGCACTTTCACTATTGAGGATCGCCTCGGCGAGAATCGAGCGCGCACTATTGCCGGTGCATAGAAAGAGAACGTTTCGCATAAGCCCCCGGCAGACGGTTGCCCGCCATATATGACAGTTTGGCGACTGATGCGCTTATGTCCGCTTTGGACCTAAAGCGGACTCTAGCGGAGCGTTCTTCTTTGACCTCGAGGAGCCATCAGGAGGGTTGCAGTTTATACGCCGCTGGAACCCGGTCGGTGGTGTGCATAGCTGCTGGCGAAGCCTGTGACCTAAGGCTCGGACTGGATCTTGTCTGAACACCATTTGCGATGATTTGCGCGGTGACGCCGTCTGGATCATAGCGAACTTCAACGGCGGCAAGGCCGCGACCGGGTCGCAGGAGCTTAGATCCCAACCCAATCCGCGACGGCTGCGTGACCGGTGGCCCAGATCGCTCCTTCCAAGTTAGCAAAAGGGAATCGTCTTGCGAGGCCACTTCCCAGTTTAGCTCGACGGTCCCCTCGTCCCTGGACAGCGAGCCATATTTGACAGCGTTGGTTGCGAGTTCATGCAGAGCGAGGACGAGTGGAACGCAGGTCTCTTCAGGTAGTGCACATTCGGGGCCGACCAGACTGATGGCTCCGCCTCCGTTGAAGGGTTCAAGGGCGCGGACGGCAAGGTCGGGCAAGCAGCAACTCTCCCATTCCCCATCACGCAGAATTTCATGCGCACCCGCCAGAGCGCGCAGTCGCCCCTGCAGCTTGCCCAATGGTTCCTTCGCCTCTGGTGTCCCCCGGAACGTCTGCGTGACCAGTCCCTGAACTACCGCGAGCGTATTCTTCACCCGATGCTGCAGCTCTCGATTGAGATGTTCTTCATGCCGCCTCGTCTCGTGCAGCTCGGCCACGCACCGTCGAAGCGTGTTGCCCGCTATGATGATCAAGGCGGACGACACGAGAAAAAGGATGCCACTAAACCGCTCACCCGCGGTCGGGAACAATGTCAGCTTTGGTTGGACGAAAAGCACGTCACCAATGACGACAGCGGCGATCGTGACGGCGGTCGCGAAGCGCCAACCCAGAAACAGCGAAGCAAGCAACACGAAAGGGTTGTAGGTGCCGTAAGTCGTTCCCGTGACCACTGGGTCTGCGAGGGCGCGAAGTCCCGTGGGCGCTGCGACACAAAGGAACGTGCAGGTACATGCGACAAGTGGTGAAGGAGGCTCGGCGAGCCGCCGATTAATGAAGTCGAGACGCGTCATCCGTGAAGCC
>JBKPJK010000012.1:0-2313 GCA_046730635.1 Pseudomonadota bacterium
GGCTGGGGAAGCTGAATCTGGCGGCGAGTTACTCCGCATGCTCGCATCGACGGCTCGCTGAGCTGGGACAGGCGATGACTAGAGAGGTCACCGCCTCGAACACGCCGTAGCTAGAACTTAGTGGACAGACCACACCTTCACTCGACGCTCGCGACACCACAGTTCAACGCGACGACCATTGCTCGCAGCTTCAGCGAACGATTGCAGTCGCGTCGTCGTTTGCCCGAACTCGTACGGCGCTGTGCCGGTGCGGCCAGCCCCATCGACAAAATACAGCCTGTAATGCTGGACAGCTCCTGGAACGCGAACTCGCGCTGCTGATGCCCCTACAGCGACAGAGCTACGAAAAAGCGGATTCTCCAATGTACGCAATAGCTTATGTTATTCTAGGCGCACTTGCAGACATTGGCAAACGCTCGAGGGATCGGCGATGCGCGGCTTCTTAGACACCTACTTGAGCACTGTGCCTCTCTGGTGTGATGATTGTGGCACGCCCCCTCGGCTATCACGGAGTCCTCCTGGAATGATCAAGCGTAGACCCCGCGGCGAGGCTGCCGATCTCATCTTAAGGGCAATTGCCGAATGCGAC
The DNA here is from genome assembly GCA_046730635.1 of Pseudomonadota bacterium. Classification (GTDB taxonomy): domain Bacteria; phylum Pseudomonadota; class Alphaproteobacteria; order Sphingomonadales; family Sphingomonadaceae; genus Sphingomicrobium. Next base: position 590 of record JBKPJK010000012.1, read on the forward strand.
GGTGACATGTCGTTGAGCGTGCTCCGGGAGCGCACAGGGCTTCCAGCGCCAACGCTGCGGGACAACATCTACAACTTGGAGCGCGAGGGCCAGATTGAGACCTTCAGGGACGATGTCGGCAAGCTGTGGATCGCTAAGCCAGCCTAGGCAACGGATCACAGCTCGTCATAGGTCCAAAGCCCGCCGCGGCGCTTCAATCCAGTGGAACGTCCTAGGCCCGCGGCGGTTCGGGCCGAAAGGAGTTGTGATGCCTCGAAGCTTCGAGCTGACTGATTATCTGCCGTCGATCGCTCCAAACGCGCTGTGCGACGACTGCATTCGCGACAGGGTGCCGATCTGGGCGAGAGCACAGATTCCCCGGATGATGTCGGAACTAACGCCGCCCAATTTCGAGCGGTCGATGGGTGAGTGCTCGGCCTGTGGAGGCGCGCACCAAGTGACTCGTCACATTCGCAATCAAGGGGTGAACGATGATGGACACGGATGAGCCGGAGCAGGAAGCGCTCTTCTACATCGAGGGCCCCGATGAACGCGGCTGCGTATGGATGCACGGTGCCAATTCGCGCGACCCGTGGGCTCAGAACTTAGGCCCACAGGACAAGGTGGCTCGGCTGCTTTCGGTGTGGCTCGATGCAATCGATTATCAGGAAAGCGCAGCTCCGTGAGCAACAGCCTTCTCACCGCTGGACCATGCAGGGAAGCGCCAAACGGTCACCATGCCTGGCTCGACGTTACAACGGAGGCCGAAGAGCCGGGGAAGCACTATCTTTGCTCGAACTGCGGCGAAGAAGCATTCGATGAGGGGCGCTCCGCCCAAGGAAAAAGGGCGGTCGCTCGCTCGATCTAGAGACCGCCCTTCTCGTGTTCCCCAGGTTGGGCGCGCTTCGGCTGACGGGGGGACGCGCCACGTCACTTTGTAACCAACAGCCCGGGCGCTTGCGGATTGGTGATTATCCGGAAAGGCATCTCAGGACTTACCCGGCCCGAGGAGCGCCGCGGAGCGCGTCTCCTGGCGGTAAGTGGCAAATACACTGCGGCCCGAACAATCCCTTAGCATCAGGCCGCCAGCCACCAGACCATCAGCGCTGCTAGGACCAGCAACACGATCCAAGCAAAGGCACCCAAGCGCTGTTGCCGTTTCGGAGGCTCAATGTCGGGTCTCATGCTCAACCACTCGCACAACGTCGCGGAAGTGGACTGTGCCGACTGATTGTCCGTCCTCGTTTGTGACCTCCAGCCGGTGATCAAGGACAAGATGGCCGTTCCGCACACTCTCGGCTGCCATTTCTCGCGCGATTCGAGCCGCACGTTGCAGAGCGACGGCAGCATTGGGTAGCTCCAAGCCTTCCTCGTCGATCGAAGTCATGTCGTTGTACAGATTGAAGTAGAAGCGCGGCATCCCGTTCAAACGCGGAAAGATCATCGCGGGTTTCTACGGCCGTTCGGGCTCGACTATCCTGCCGCCTTCCGCGCGATTGACTTCCGGGGGACCGACCGCGGTCACGAACGGATTGAGCATTTCTTCGAGCCCGGATGCTCAGAGGGCCGCCGCGAGTTCTCCCAGTGCGGCCATGAACAGTTGGAGCAGCGCATCGCAAAGTTTCTTTGCGGTCATGCTTGTTCGTTCGGCTATTCGACAGCAGACCGAGTCCGGCAGTACAGCGCCTCGGTTGCTCGCTTAGCTGCGGCCGCAGCCTCACAGGAGCTTTAGGCAACTTTATGGG
>JBKPJK010000013.1:0-10501 GCA_046730635.1 Pseudomonadota bacterium
CACTAGGGCCTCATCAAGAAGCTCGCGGGAGTCGGGATGCCTGAGCTCCCGAACGGCAGCCATCCGCGGCTCTGGCAACGAGCCGGCGATCGCCTTCGCCGCCTCGTGAGCTCGCGGGCCGCTGATTCGGATGATCGACACGGCGGCGGGCGGCCGGCCACTCGATAGTGCGAAGATGGTATCCGCGGCCAAGGCCGCCTCAGGCGAAGGTCGGTGCGATCACCGGAGCGACGTCCCGCGCACCGTCGAAGATCATCTTGCAGGCCACCCAGAGGATGACCAACAAACCGCCCCAGCCGATCCAACGATATCGATCTATGTAGCGGGCGATCACGTTAGCGGCGATTCCCATCAGCAGAACCGAGAGGATCAGCCCGAAGACGAGGATATACGGGTGCTCCCGGGCGGCGCCGGCGACCGCGAGGACATTGTCTAGGCTCATGCTGATGTCCGCCACCGCAACGCCCCACGCCGCCTGGGCGAAACTCTTGGGCATCCGCATGCCCGAATGCTCGTCCCCGATCACCTCGGCGGACCCAGGATTCTCGTTCGATTGCCGAAGCTCTCGATACATCCGCCAGGCGACCCACAGCAGCAGCAGGCCGCCCGCAAGCACGAGGCCGACGATTTGGAGAAGCTGCGTCACGACCAAGGCAAACGCGATTCGCAAGACGAGGGCTGCGACGACGCCGACCATGATGACCTTGCGGCGCTGTTCTGCGGGTAGGCCGGCCGCAAGAGCCCCGACCACAATCGCATTGTCCCCTGCCAGGACGATGTCGATGAACAGGATCTCGAGGAAGGCGGCGATGGCGCCGGCGCTGATCAATCCAGGATCCATGGTTCGACGCTAGCCGAGGCCCAGCACGTGCCTCAACCCCAGCACATGCTCACCGCCCATATAGCCCTCGTAGATCATGTTGCACGCGACCCACAGGATGACGGCGAGCCCAATGTAATTGATCCAGTGATGGCGCTCGATCAGCTTCGCCACATAATTGGCGGCAAGACCCATGAAGAGCACCGAGAAGGTGAGGCCGATGAACAGCAACGCCGGATTTTGGCGGGCGATGGAAGCGACGAGCAGGACATTGTCCAAACTCATGCTGAGGTCGGCAATGGTGATAGCAATGGCCGCCTGAAGCAGCGTCTTGCTGGCCGGTGGGCCCTCCACCGCCTCAGTCGACGGATCGTCCGCGATCACGTCCGCTTTGGGATGCATCTGCTGCCACATATTGTAGGCGACCCACAGCAGTAGCAGACCGCCCGCGAAGACGAGCCCAGTCACCTTGAGAAGTTGCGTCGCCAGAAGCGCAAAGATGATCAGGAAGATCAGCGCCATTCCGACGCCGAACAGGAGCACCTTCTTCCGGTCGCGCGCCGGCAGTCCGGACGCCAGCGATCCCATGATGACGACATTGTCGCCCGCCATGGTGAGATCGCCGATGATGATTTGCCCGAGCTTCGCGAGCCCGCCGGCGGTCAAGATCGCGCCGAAATCGAAGCCCTCGAACATCGGGCAGACCTCTTACTGGTTCATCGACGCAAAGAAATCCTCGTTCGACTTGGCGTCCTTCATCTTGTCGAGAAGGAACTGCATCGCGTCCACGGTGCCCATCTGCATGAGAATGCGCCGCAGGACCCACATCTTCGTGAGGGTGCCCTGCTCCACCAGCAGCTCTTCCTTGCGGGTGCCGGACTTGCCGACGTCGAGCGAGGGGAAGATGCGCTTGTCCGCGACCTTGCGATCGAGAACGATCTCGCTGTTGCCGGTGCCCTTGAACTCTTCGAAGATGACCTCGTCCATCTTGGACCCCGTGTCGATCAGCGCCGTCGCAATGATCGACAGCGAGCCGCCCTCTTCGATGTTCCTGGCGGCCCCGAAGAAGCGCTTCGGCCGCTGCAAAGCGTTGGCGTCGACACCGCCCGTCAGCACCTTGCCCGAGCTCGGCACCACCGTGTTGTAGGCGCGGCCGAGGCGGGTGATTGAGTCGAGCAGGATGACCACATCCTTCTTGTGCTCGACCAGGCGCTTGGCCTTCTCGATCACCATTTCGGCGACCTGCACGTGGCGGCTAGCCGGCTCGTCGAACGTCGAGGAAATGACCTCACCGTTCACCGAGCGCTGCATATCCGTCACTTCTTCCGGCCGCTCGTCGATCAGAAGGACGATGAGGATCACTTCCGGATTATTGTCGGTGATGGCGCGAGCAATGTTCTGGAGGAGCACCGTCTTGCCCGTGCGCGGCGGCGCAACGATGAGCGCGCGCTGCCCTTTGCCGAGCGGTGAGACGATATCGATGACGCGGGCCGACTTGTCCTTGATGGTCGGATCGAGCGTATCGAGCTTCAGCTTCTCGTCCGGATAGAGCGGCGTGAGATTGTCGAAGTTGACGCGATGCCGCACCTGCTCCGGATCGTCGAAATTGATCAGGGTGACGCGGGTCAGCGCGAAATAGCGCTCGCCTTCCTTCGGACCGCGGATCTCGCCCTCGACCGTGTCTCCGGTGCGCAGGCCAAAGCGCCGGACGACCGACGGCGCAACGTAAATGTCGTCGGGACCGGCGAGGTAATTTGCCTCGGGTGAGCGCAGGAAGCCGAAACCGTCATTCAGCACCTCGATGGTGCCCGAACCCATGATCTCGACGCCATTCTCGGCCTGGACCTTTAGGATCGAGAACATGAGGTCCTGCTTGCGCATCGTCGATGCGCCTTCGACGCCCATCTCCTCGGCCATTGCGACCAAGTCCGCTGGAGTCTTTTTCTTCAATTCTTTCAAATGCATGTCTGTTCTTTTCTTGGGGAGGTATTGGGCTTTTCAAAACGAAAGCGCACGCGGCAGGACGCCGCCTGATGAGACAACGGACCGCCGGTGAAGATTGAACTGGCCGGGGAGCCCGTCGCGATTCGAGGTATGTGCAGGCGGTGTCGCTGTCAATCAGCTGCAATCGCCGAGAGCGGCAAAGCGTTCAGAATGGCCGGACGATCACCAGCACGACGATGATCGCGACCGCCACGCCCGGAATCTCGTTGATCATCCGCACCGCCTTCCCGGACAGCGGACGCTGCCCGTTCGCCAACTTCTTGCCATAGGAACCAAGCCAGCCCTGATAAGCGCTGAGCCCGATGACCATCAGAAGCTTCGCATGGAACCACCCCATGCTCCACGCATCGATATTGAAGGCGAGCATCAGCCCCAGAATCCAGACGAGAGCGATCGCAGGATTGAGGATGATCGACCGGATCCGCGCCTCGCGCTCGATCCAAGCACGGTCCTCGGGAGAGCCGACGCTCGTCTCGTGATGGTAAACGTAGAACCGCGGCAGCAGGAACAAGCCGGCCATCCAGAAGATCACGAACGTGACGTGCGCGGCCTTCACCCACGGATAGGCAGGGCCGAGGAATCCGACGAGATTGCTCAACTTCCCCCCTTCACCGCAGCAAGCATGTCCTGGACGTGAGCGACCGGCGTGTCCTGAAGGATGCCGTGTCCGAGATTGAAGATGTGAGGGCGCTCGGCGAACGCGTCAAGGATGCGCTTTACAGCGTCGCGCATCGTTGCGCCGCCCGCGATCAGCATTAGCGGGTCGAGATTACCTTGGACCGGTAATCGTGCAGGCAAGGTCTTTGCCGCCCAGAACGGATCGACGGTTTCGTCGAGGCCCAGTGCAGTGACCTTGGTCTCGCGAGCATAGGCTCCGAGCTTGCCGCCGGCACCCTTGGGAAATCCGATAACCGGGACTCCCGGGTGGCGCTCTCTCAGAGCCGCGACGATCCTTGCCGTGGGCGCAATCACCCAGCGCTCGAACTGGGTGGGCGCCAGGCTGCCGGCCCAGCTGTCGAACAGTTGCACGGCTTCGGCACCGGCCAGGATCTGTCCCGCGAGATATTCGAGCGTGACCTCCTCGATGCGTGCGATGACCGCTTCGAACGCCTGCGGATCGCCATATGCGAAGCGCCGAGCCTCGGCCTGCTCGCGGCTGCCCTGCCCGGCGAGCATGTATGTCGCAACCGTCCACGGGCTTCCCGCAAATCCGATCAGGGCCTTGGTCGGCTCGAGCTGCGCCTTCACCTTGGCGACGGTCGCGTAAATCGGCTCGAGGCGGGCGGCAAAGCCGGTCAGGTCGTCGAGCTTCGAGGCGATCAGCGGCGGCGTAAGCCTCGGCCCCTCGCCCGCGACGAAGCTGAGGTTCTGGCCGATCGCGAACGGCACGATCAGGATATCGGAAAAGAGGATCGCAGCATCCAGTTCCGGAAACCGTTTCAGGGGCTGAAGTGTGATCTCTGCCGCGGCCTCGCTGTCGTAGACGAGGTCGAGGAATCCGCCTTTCTTCTCCCGCAGTGCCCTGTACTCCGGAAGATAGCGGCCCGCCTGGCGCATCATCCAGACGGGCGGAGGGTTGCGGCGCTCGCCTCGGAGCACTGCAAGCAGAGGCTTGTCCGCCTGGACGCGTACCTGTTCGCCAGGCTTCGAAGGCACCCCTTCTCTCCCTTATTATATATTTAGAAGAAGATTGATGATGATGTTGGTCGCGGGAGTGCGGGATTTAGGCGCGGCTCCCGGATTTGCCAACATGGGCGGAATCGCCCTTCCCTCGGAAGCAGCGCGAGTCGTGCGTTAATGCTCCCATTATTCACAGGCTGGGGATCGGATTCATCCCCGTGGACGAATCTCGGGATGGGCGCCGAGCGGAATTGAACAATCCGCCGGTTGAGTGCGTCCCCATGCTCGCGCTAGCGTCCGTCGCGTCCTTATCCACAAGGTTATTCGATTGTCCCTGATACTCGCCTCCTCGAGCGCGATTCGGCGCCAGATGCTCGACGCTGCCGGGGTCGAGTATGAGCCGATTCCATCGGCCGTGGATGAGGCTGCGATCAAGGCCGAGCTTGGTGGCGGTGGCTCGGTCGCGCAAAAGCTGGCCGAGGCAAAGGCCATCGACGTCAGCCTGCGGCGGCCCGACCGTTGGGTTGTCGGAAGCGACAGCGTCGTAACCGTCGGGGGCCGCCAGTTCGACAAGCCGGCGACGCGGGGAGATGCGGAACAGCATCTCCGATTCTTTTCGGGCAAGGTCATGACGTTGACGAGCTCGGTCGCGCTAGCTCGCGGGGGCGGGGTGGATTGGTCTCACGGCGATACTGCGGAGCTCCATGTGCGCCCGCTGAGGGACACGTTCATCCAAAGCTATTTGGATGCCGAATGGCCGGAGGTCGGTTATTGTGTCGGCGTGTTCCGCCTGGAGGGCCGCGGGGTGCAATTGTTCTCGGCGATCTACGGCAGTTACTTCACGATTCTCGGAATGCCCTTGCTTCCGTTGCTCGGTGCGCTGCGCGAGCGCGGGTTGCTTCCGTCATGATCAAGATCGCCCTCACCGGCTCGATCGGGATGGGCAAGTCTACCGTAGCTGCGATGTTCGAACGCGTCGGCGTCCCGCTGTTCGATGCCGATGCCGTAGTGCGCCGCCTGCAAGGTCCTGGAGGCGCGCTCGTCGAAAGGATTGGAGAGCGTTTCCCCGGCTCGGTCCGAGGCGGGGTGCTTGATCGCGAGGTTCTCGCCGGGATGGTCCTCGACGACCATGCACAACTGTCGGACCTCGAGGCGATCGTCCATCCAGCGGTCTACGACGCGCGCCGGGCTTTCTTAGAAGAGCATCGGGATGCGCCCGCGCTGTTGTTCGACATTCCTTTGTTGTTCGAGACCGGAGCTGAAGAGGAGTTCGACAAGGTCGTGGTCGTCTCGGCGTCTCCCGATGTTCAGCGCGCGCGGGTTCTCAAGCGCGCCGGTATGACGCAAGAGAGGTTGGATTCAATCCTCGAGCGGCAGATGCCGGATCAGGAAAAACGCGCACGTGCCGACTTCGTAATCGATACGAGCGGAGACCTATCCACAACTGAGACGCAGGTCAGGCATATTCTCGCTTGTCTCGGAGTCGCCGGAGAAGGATAAATTCGCCCGTGCGGGAAATCGTCTTCGACACCGAAACCACAGGGCTCAACCCAGCGGCAGGCGACCGTATCGTGGAGATCGGTTGCGTCGAGATTTACAATCGCGTCGAGACCGGCCGACATTTCCACGCTTATTTCAATCCCGAACGCCTGATGCCGAGCGACGCGGAAGCGGTGCACGGCCTCTCTTCGATCTTTCTGTCGGACAAGCCGCTCTTCTCGGAGCGAGTCGAGGAATTGCTCGACTTCATCCAGGATTCGCCGCTCGTCGCCCACAACGCGATGTTCGATTTCGGCTTTCTGAACTTCGAGCTCGAGCGCTGCGGTAGCCCGACGGTCTGCTTGAGCCGAATGCGGGACACGCTGCAGCTGGCACGGACTCGCCACCCGGGCGCAAAGCACAGCCTCGACGCACTTTGCGTTCGCTTCGGGATCGATCGGAGTCACCGCGTGAAACACGGCGCGCTCCTTGATGCGCAGCTTTTGGCGCAGGTCTACGTCGAGCTGACCGGTGGACGGCAGATCGGTCTCGGACTGGTGGCGGAGGCGGGGAGCGTTGCGGCGCCATCCGCTGATCGGCCCGTCACGATTCGCCAGCTTCGCCCCGCGCGACCTCATTTCGCGGCCGAGGAGGAACTTGCCCGTCACCGCGCGTTTATCTCGCAATTGGTCAACCCGCTGTGGACGCGTTTCGCCATCGCCAGTTGACCTCACCTTGCGGGCGGACATAAGCGCCGTCCGCGCCGATTGAGGAGCTGGAAAAAGTGGACGTTCGGGTCGCTGGACACCAAGTCGACACGGGCGATTCGCTGCGCGCGCATGCCGAGCGCCGAGTCGCCGAAATCACCGGGAAATATTTCTCACGAGCCGTGGGCGCCAACGTGACGTTCGGCCGCGGGCCGAACAACGACTTCACGTGCGACATCGTCGCGCCCGTCGTGAACGGCGTCGTGCTCAAAGCGTCGTACAGCGGGCGAGAGGCGGAGATCGCTTTCAACGGCGCTGCCGACCGGATCGAGAAGCAGCTTCGGCGGTACACGAATCGCTTGAAGGAGCATAAAGTCGACGAGCAGGCCCAGGCCTTTGTCGAAAATGCTGCCTATACAGTCTTCTCCCCCGCGCCCGAGAGTGACAGCGAGGGCGCGGATGCTCCCACTATCGTTGCCGAAACGCGTATCGACATTCCTGAATCGAGTGTTTCCGACGCCGTGATGCTGATGGACCTCAGGAACACCAATGCCCTCCTGTTCACGAACAGCGGCACCGGCGAATTCAACATGATCTACCGCCGAGAGGATGGGAACATCGGTTGGGTGGAACCGCGAGCGGGCTGAAACATATCTCTTCAATCGAGCGGCCGGGTGCGAAGGTCGCACCAGTCACGAGTTCGACCATGCAACTTGCCGACTTTCTGGATTTCGACGCGATCAAGACGAGCTTGCCGGGCGGCAACAAAAGGTCGCTCTTGCAGCAACTTGCCAATCTTGCCGCGCAGCGCCTCGGTGTCGAAGCGGCCGCGATCCACGCCAGCCTGATGGAGCGTGAGCAGCTCGGCTCGACGGGTTTCGGGCAAGGCGTTGCGATCCCGCACGGGAAGATCGAAGGCCTCGGCAGGATCTACGGCTTGTTCGCGCGCCTCGGCGAGCCGCTCGATTACAAGGCGATCGACGGACGCCCGGTCGACCTGGTGTTCCTGTTGTTGTCACCCGTCGACGCCGGCGCTGAGCATTTGAAAGCGCTTGCGGCGATCAGCAGGGTGACCCGCAACGGAGCGACCCTCGAGAAGATGCGCGGCGCTCGGAGCAGCGATGCGCTGGCCGCCGTCCTGATGGGCGCGGACGAGCGCGACGCGGCTTGAGTCATACCGGTCGTGAGCGCCGACCGGCTCCCCGCGCACCTGGAAGTTGCGAGCATCCTCCGCCGGGCCGAAGCTACCGGCGGTTTCGGCACTGTGCTGCGCAAAGGTGATCCCGAACGCGGGTCGATCCTGCTGTTGATCGCCAGTCGGGGAAAGCATCTCGCCTGCCTCGAACGCATGATGTCGCTCGACGCCAACGCTGCCTGGCAGGCTATTGGCCCTTCCGAATCGGCAGGTTCCACGGAAATTGCGGATTTCCTCGCCAAACGGGCACGGTTCGACGAAGATTATTGGGCGATCGAACTGGATATCGCGGAGCCCGAACGGTTCATCGCTGAAACGACCGCTTTGGGTTGACCGTCCGCGCGACCCGGGGGAAACCCTGAGCAACAACAAGAGCGGGGGGCATTCTGCTCGGAAAAATCGTGCAGGGATGCCACGCGAGACGGGGAACAGCCATCGGGTGAAAAGCGGAAGTATTCGCAAGTAATTCACCACGACTTATTTTCTGGCGGTTCACCGCACGTCAGCGGTTTTCATGTTGCCTAAGCTTCAACCAGCGCTGCTGTTTTTTGCCGCGCTTAGTGCGATTTCTATTGCGCCGGCGCAGGCCGACCCGACCCTAGAGACGTCGGAGCCCTTTGCGAGCGCCGTCCTACCCAAGGTTCCGATTCCCCAATTGCTCGATACGCAGGGTGAGCCGGTGCTGACCGACTCGAGCAAAGCTCAGGACGACAGCGTCCATTCCATTTCCGATTCCGACGCGACCGCCCCCGTCAAAGCCAGCGGCGATCTTTCGACGATGGTGGCCCAGCTACGCGGCCCCGACGCAGGCAGCCGCGAGCTCGAATGCCTCGCGACCGGAATCTACTTCGAATCCAAGAGCGAGCCGCTCGCCGGCCAGCTGGCCGTGGGCCGAGTGATCGCCAATCGTTCGCAAAGCGGGGGACGTTTTCCCGGTACCTATTGTGGCGTGCTGTTCCAGCGCGGCCAGTTCTCATTCGTGCACGGCGGGCGCCTCCCGGCCGTTTCCCATTCCAACCGCCAGTGGCAGACCGCGGTCGCGATTGCCAAGATCGTTGATCAGGATCTCCAGGAGTCCGCGGCTGGCAACGCCTTGTTCTTCCACGCGCGCTACGTGTCGCCGGGCTGGCGGCTGAAGCGCGTGACCTCGATCGGCAACCACGTCTTCTACCGCTAGACGGTCAACGCGGGGGCGGAAGCGGGCGGGCTACGGCTCGCCCGTTTTTCTTTGTGCGCAGGCGTTGGCGCCGTTCTATGGATGTTCTAACATCGGGTGATGGCCACGCAGCCCGATTCCCTTTGCTTTTCGGACGCTCCTCCCATTGCCGCGGAAGTAGCCCGAGGCGTAACCCGGCTGTTCTGTCGTCAGGACCTATTCGCAGTCTGCGAGATGCCGCTGCCAAACGGGCGCCGCGCGGACCTAATGGCGATCGACTCCAAGGGTGGCTTCACGATCGTCGAGATCAAGGTCGCGAAGTCCGACCTGCTCGGCGACGGCAAATGGCTCGACTATCTCGAATATTGCGACCGCTTCTTCTGGGCGGTGCCGCCGCACCTTGCCAACATCCTGGAGGGAGAACGCTACCTGCCGCGCGAAGCCGGGCTGATCGTGGCCGACCGTTACGATGCCGCCGTCATGCGTGAGGCGGCGCACCGGCCTCTCGCACCGGCGCGCAGAAAGGCGGAACTGCTACGCTTCGCGCGTCGAGCGGCGCGCCGTCTTTCGGCGCAGGTCGATCCTTCGTTGGGCGAGGCGACCTGATTCTCAGTGAGCGCCGCCCGGCTTGGGCTTCTTCGCGTTGATCATCTGCAGGATGTCGCGGGCCCGTGAGTCCCGGGTGGCGTAGTCACGCGCAGAATAGCCGGCCGCAGTGTCGGTCTTGTCGGGGTCCGCTCCGTGCGACAGCAACTCGCGCACGATGGGTGCCTGGCGTTGTTGGACGGCCGCGATCAGCGCCGTCTCGCCCATCTTGTTCGTTGCGTCGACCTTCGCTCCCATGTCGAGGAGCCACCCGACGGCTTCGTCGAAGCCGAGTCGGGCGGCGATGATCAGTGGCGTGTCTCCGCCCTTACCCGCGAGGTTCGGATCGGCGCCCTTGTTCAGCAGGAACCCGGTCCATTCCGCGTCGCGCCGCGCCACGGAGATGATCAGGGCCGTGTTGTTGTCCCCGTCGCGAGCATTGAGGATCGCCGGGCTGGGGTTGTCACCCATCGCCTCCTGCGCCTTGTTGCCGTCGCGCTGCTTGACGGCCTGGACAAAGGCCAGGCCCTGGTATCCCGCGCCCATCTGAGCCGCGGACGGCGCGGCCGTGCAAATCAAACTTGCGGCGGCCGCAATTGCAAAGCTCACTTTTTTCACGATCTTACGCCCTGACATCCCGCTTGATCGTCCGCCGTTAGCAGAGCAAGGCTGCCTTTGTCATGAATGCCCCCGCGCCATTTTGGGAGAAACCGCTCACTGCGCTCGATCGCGGAGAGTGGGAAGCCTTGTGCGACGGCTGCGGTCGCTGCTGCGTGCACAAGCTCGAAGACGAAGAGACCGGGCTGCTGTACGCGACCAACGTTGCCTGCAAGCTGCTCGACCGGCGAAACGGTCGCTGCATCGATTACAAGCATCGGATTAAGCGCGTCGCCGACTGCGTGAAGCTCGATCGCAAGAACCTGTCAGGCCTCGAC
>JBKPJK010000014.1:0-2938 GCA_046730635.1 Pseudomonadota bacterium
CCCATCACAGCTCGCGATACGAAGCGGCGATGCGCGCCCGCAACAAGCTGCTAGCGGAAGGCGCTCCGCCCGAACCCTCCTGGCTCGGAGCGCTCGAGGGAGCGATGGCCGAGCATGGGGCCGCAATCGCTGACGCCAGGGCGAGGACGGTCGCAGCGCTCGACAAGAGGCTGTCGAGCGCACCCGAAGACGAATTCCCCCGCGCCGAGATCGAGCTGGAGGGCTGGCAGGAAAGCCATCTCGCGGCGACTCTGGAGGCCAATCGCGGCCGCGATGCGGCGGCGGGCCGAGCGACCGAGGGCCCGCACCGGCAAGACCTCGCCGTCGCCCATCGCGCCAAGCAGATGCCCGCCGCCCGCTCGTCGACCGGTGAACAGAAGGCGCTACTGCTCGGCCTGGTCCTCGCGCATGCCGACCTGGTCGCCGAGCGCCGCGGCGCGCCGCCGATCCTGCTGCTCGACGAAGTGGCGGCGCATCTCGATCCCAAGCGTCGTCTGGCCTTGTTCGCCCGGCTCGAAGGTCGCGGCCAGGTCTGGATGACGGCGACCGAGCCCGGCCTGTTCGAGGGCATCGGTGAAGCTTCGCGGTTCCATGTCGCGCCGGGTCAAATCAGCGCGGACTGACGCCCAGGTAGACTTTTCGGCGCTACGCTCTATATTGCACTGCAGCACGAGGCGCTTTTGCAAGCGGCGTGATCGGTCTTCGGGACCGGCCCGCGCCTCGATCGTTCGAAGTTCTCCACATCACGCGGGGTTCTTGTTTCCCGCCTGACGGACGCTCCCCCGGAGCGCCCGCAGTCGTTTTTGTGGAAGTTTTTCAATGTCGTTTCATTCGCTCGGGCTTTCGAAGCCCCTTCTCAACGCGCTTGCCGCGAAGAATTACACGCAGGCGACGCCGATCCAGCATCAGGCGATCCCGACCGTCCTCACCGGGCGCGACCTGCTCGGCATCGCTCAGACCGGCACCGGCAAGACCGCGGCTTTCATGCTGCCCTCGCTCGACCGCCTCGCGGCCGCTCAGCGCATCCCGCGCCCCGGCCAGGTGCGCATGCTGATCCTCGCTCCGACGCGCGAGCTTGCCTCGCAGATCGCCGCCAGTGCGGAGGCCTACGGCAAGTTCATGCACCTCTCGGTCGGAGTGATCTTCGGCGGCGTGCCCAATCACAAGAGCGTGCGAACGGTTGCCCGCGGGCTCGACGTCCTTGTCGCGACGCCGGGCCGGTTGCTCGACCTCATCGACCAGCGCGCCGTCTCGCTTCGCGAGCTCGAGATCCTGGTGCTCGACGAAGCCGACCAGATGCTCGACCTCGGCTTCATCCACGCATTGAAGCGGATCGTCAGCCTGGTCCCGCCCAAACGGCAGACCCTGTTCTTCTCGGCGACCATGCCGAAGGCGATCAAGGAGCTTGCCGATAAATATCTCACCAACCCCGCAGAGGTTTCGGTGACTCCGGCGGCAACGACCGTCGAGCGCATCGATCAGAGCGTTACCATGGTGAACCAGCCCGAAAAGGCGGCACTTCTTGCGCTCTATCTGCAGAACAATCCGATCGAGCGCGCCCTGGTGTTCAGCCGCACCAAGCATGGCGCCGACAAGATCGTCCGGCAGCTCGCAGCCGCGGGGATCGACGCGAGCGCCATCCACGGCAACAAGAGTCAGGCCCAGCGCGAGCGCGCAATCGCCGCCTTCCGTTCGGGCGAGGTCCGCGTGCTCATCGCCACCGACATCGCCGCGCGCGGCATCGACATCCCGGGCGTCAGCCATGTCGTCAACTTCGACCTGCCCGACGTTCCCGAGCAGTACGTCCACCGCATCGGGCGCACGGCCCGCGCCGGCGCGGATGGCATTGCCATCGCTTTCTGCGCGCCGGACGAGCGCGGCAATTTGCGCGATATCGAGCGTACCACCCGCCAGCGCCTTCCGCTCCTGCCGTTGCCCGAAAATTTCATGTCCAACGCCGAAGCGTTCAAGCGGCTTAAGCCTCCGGTCGCGGTACGGCCGGAACGGGGCCAGCGTCCCGCGACCAAGGCCGATCGTCGTCATGACGGCCAACAGCGCCGCAATCGCAACAACGGCCAACAGCGCCATTCGAATCGCGGCGAGGGCCATGCCGCGCATCGTCCGGAAGCGCGCGACCGCAACGGCCAGCGACGGGACGAGCAGCGCAACGATGGTCCCCGTTCATCCTATCGCCCGGAAGCCTATCGCGAGGCGCATTCCGATCGCCGGCCCAACAACGGCCAGCGTCCATCCCAGCCCAGCCAGGGCGGCGACGGCTATCGTTCGAACGGCGGTCAGCCGAAGCGCAAGTTCGGCGGCCGCGGACGCCCCGGCGGTCAGCACCGCGCTCGCGGGTAGGCCCGCCTGACCAGCGGCCCACGTTCAAAGCGGGCTCGCCACGCAACGAGACCCGTCCGAGTTATAGCCGGTAGCCGAAGGGGGTCCTGAACCTGTGTCAAAACTGCCTCGGCGGCTCCCGCCATTCGCCCACGGACCCTCCGTGACTTTGCCGATGGACGGCTGTCCACGTTCCGATAGAGCCACCCCGCGACCGGGGGCCTGTTCGGGGATGATCGCCTGAACGAGGTGGCTGGTGAAGCAGCTCACACTGGGACTTTTGATTGGCGCAGCAGCGGCCTCGGCTGGCGCACACCCGGTGAAACATCGAGGCCTGTCGCTCGTGGAGAGAGCCGCGAGGCTCGATCCGGGCGAATATGTCTGGGAAGCCAAGACCGCGACGAGCGGCCCGCTGTTTCTTCTCATCGACCTCGGCACCCAGCGCGCCTTGCTCTATCGCAATGGCGTGCCGATCGCGGCATCGACGGTTTCGACCGGCCGCAAGGGACGCGGGACTCCGACTGGCTTGTTCCCGATCCTGGAGAAGCAGGTCGTGCATCGATCGCGCACCTATGACGATGCGCCCATGCCATACATGCAG
>JBKPJK010000015.1:0-9182 GCA_046730635.1 Pseudomonadota bacterium
GGGGAGGCCAAGCTGCTCGGGCTCGACTTCCGGGTCATCGACACTGCGGGTTTCGAGGATGAGGATCCGCACACGCTCCCGGGCCGAATGCGCCAGCAGACCGAAGCGGCGGTCCGCGACGCCGACGCCGCTCTCTTCCTCATCGACGGCCGCGACGGCGTGACTCCGCTCGACGAGGAAATTGCCCGCTGGCTCCGTGCGGAGACCACGCCCGTGGTGGTCGTCGCCAACAAGGCTGAGGGCAGGGCCGGCCAGGAAGGCGCCTATGAAGCCTACCGCCTGGGTCTTGGGGATCCCGTCCCGATCAGCGCCGAGCATGGAGAAGGGGTCGCCGACTTGTTCGAGGCGCTTCGTCCTCACGTCGAACACGAACATTTCGATGCCGACGAGGACGAACCCGACGGCGAGCATCCGCTCAAAATCGCGATCGTCGGCCGGCCGAACGCGGGCAAGTCGACGCTCGTCAACCGGATGATCGGCGAGGACCGGATGATCACCGGCCCCGAAGCGGGGATCACCCGTGATTCGATCAGCTTGGATTGGGAGTGGAAGGGGCGGCCGGTGCGCCTCGTCGATACGGCGGGCTTGCGGAAGCGCGCGAAGGTCGAAGACAAGCTGGAACGCTTGTCCGCCGCGGACACCAAACGGTCCATCGACTATGCGGAGGTCGTCGTCCTGCTGCTCGATGCGACGCGGGGGCTGGAGGCGCAGGACCTTAGGATCGCCGCCCAGGTAATCGAGGAAGGGCGAGCGCTGATCATCGCGCTCAACAAGTGGGACGTGGCGGAAAACGCGTCCGCCCTGTTCAACGGCGTGAAGGCGGCCTTGGCAGAGGGCCTTGCCCAGCTCCGCGACGTACCGGTCCTCACGGTCTCGGCCAAGACGGGCAAGGGCATCGATACGATCTTGGATGTGGCGTTCGACCTTCGCGAGCAATGGAGCCGGCGGATCCCTACCGGCGAGCTCAATCGCTGGTTCGAGGACGCGGTCGAAGCCAATCCGCCGCCCGCCCCCAAGGGACAGCGCATCAAGCTGCGCTACATTACGCAAGTGAAGTCGCGGCCGCCGACCTTCGTGGTGTTCGGCAACCGCACCGACGAATTGCCCGAAAGCTATCGCCGCTACCTCGTGAACGCGATGCGGCGCGACCTCAAACTGGGACCCGTACCGCTAAGGCTCGATTTCCGCGGTCGCACCAACCCGTTTGATAAGGGTCGCCGCTAAGGAGAATTTTACCCTTTCCGACCTATCCAAATGTGCGTGGACCACGGGCCGGAGGCATCCGGCGATTGGGGAGCTTAGGGTGACCGACGAAGCTCGGAACATCGTTGACTGGGTGCATTTCGAGAAAAGCCGGGCCGAGCTTGGACCCGGCTTCATTCGAATTCTCACTTATTTCAAGGAAGATGGGACGAAGTCGATCGCCGACATCGAACAGGCGATGCACAACCAGAATACGGCTGCGCTCGTGCTCCCCGCGCACACCCTGAAGGGCGAATCGCGTCAGCTCGGTGCCGAGCCGATCGCCAAGATCGCCGAGCTGATCGAGACGACCGCACGATTATGCGTGGAAACCCACCGCTTCCCGGACGAGCTCGTCCCCCAGGTCGTCGAGCTGCGCCGCCTGTTCGAGCAAACCGTCGACATGTTCGACAAGGCCACCAATCCCCTCGTGAGCCGAACCGGCCCAGTGGGCTTCGGACGTAAGGTCACGAACCAGGGTTTCGGACGAATCTAGTCCTTCGCCGGCTCCGACTGGAGCTGGACGTAATTTTGCAGCCCCATTCGCGCGATCATCTCGAATTGCTGTTCGAGCGTGTCGACATGCTCCTCTTCATTGTCGAGAATCTCCGAGAAGAGGTCGCGGCTGCCGTAATCCTTGACTGTTTCGCAATGTGCGATCGCGCCGCGCAGTTGTTCGAGCGCTTCCATCTCGAGCTCGAGGTCGGCTTTGAGAACCTCTTCGACATTCTCCCCGATGCGGAGCCGGCCCAGCGCCTGGAAGTTGGGCAACCCGTCGAGGAAGAGGACACGTTCGGCGAGCCGGTCGGCATGCTTCATCTCGTCGATCGATTCGGACCGCTCGAACTCGGCGAGCTTGTGCACGCCCCAATTGTCGAGGAGCCGGTAGTGAAGCCAATATTGGTTGGTGGCCGTGAGCTCGTTCTTGAGCGCTTCATTGAGCAGCTCGAGGACCCTGGGATCGCCCTTCATACGTCACGCCTCCCTCTTGGCAGCGCGGCTCTACTCCCGGCGCGTCCGTGAGGAAAGCTAAAAAGTGGCGGAAATCCGCGAAAAACGTGCGACTGATAGTCAGTCGCAGAAACTGGCCTCAGGCAGCTTCGGCGCTGACGAGGCGGAGGTGCGGCCTTTCGCCGCGCGCTTCGTCTATTACGTCCTGCGCGTAGTCGAGGCAGCAACCGCACTGCACTTCGCAATCCATACAAGCATAGGCTGCTTCCGGAGTCGCGCAGCCCGACCGCGCAGCCTGACGGACTTCGCCTTCGGTGATGCGGTTGCAGACACAAACGATCATGGATCCGCTATAACCGATAATGCGAAGCGTTCGCAAGAAGAAAGTCAGCCGCGCAAGTACCGTCTCGAGACAAATGCCGTCGGCCATCCGACCAGGACGATGTGCGCGAACAGCTGGGTCGCCACCGACAACATCGATGGGGGCCAGGCGGCGGGGAAGCGCAGCGGGACGACGATGAGGTTCATGACCGCGTAGGTGATGAGCCCGTACACGAGGCCCGAGAGCAGGGGCCGGTCGAGCAGGGACGGACGTTGCGCGGCTGCCAGCACGAATAGCGCGACCATGATCGCCATCAACGTGAAGTGCACAACGAGACCGAGGATCGATCCCGTCGCTCCCCATTCGGTCGCAGCAGGAAAAGGGCCTGAGGCCACCCTCCGAAGCATCGCACCCGGCTCGTGCCCACGCCAAAGCGTCAGAACGACCGCCCACAGGATGTCGAGCGTTCCGCAAATCAGCGTCGCGATGAGGATGGCCTTGGCGACCAGGCGTCCGTTCATTTAACTCTCCCCCGTTCAGCGATGCTCTTTTCTGATCACGAGCTTTAAGCCGGACCATATGTCGTCGACCGAACAGACCTTCACATCGACCAGATGCATGGGAAGCGCGACGTCACGAATGACATCCTCAGTAATGTCAGTGGCGACTTTCGACGACTTCTTGGGCCAGCTGACCCAGATCATGCCGGCGCCGTCGATCAACGCCCGTAGGAGCGTGAGCATTTCTTCCATGTCCGCGCGGCTGGTCACGAACACGTGGGCTGCGTGGATGCCGGGGGTGGGCACCGCTTCTTCGGAAAGGGCGATCCCGGCCGCAGCGATCTCGCCGCGCACGCTGGCCGGCATGGCGTCGAACCACACTCGCATGCCGTCCTTCAGCGACAGCTTCTTCGCCAACGGAGTCCCGGAATAACCGGAGGTCATCAGAACTCCGGCGTCAGCTCACTGCCCATCAGCCTCGGGAAGAAGCCTTCGTGCGCAGAGCGCAGATCGGCGAGGCTGACGGATTGTTCCCCGCCGCGCCCCAGCAGGTCGAAGGTGATCCGATCGCCGCCCGTCGTTCCGATCGGAACGGCGAAAAGCTGGGCCGCATTGGCGGCGGCGCGCACGCGCTCCGGGTCGTTGGTGCTCACGATGTAACGGCCCTGGTCCTCGCCAAACAGGATCGCCGCCGGATTGGGAATCTGTTCGACCACCGTCATGCGCAGGCCGATGTTCCCGGCCAACGCCATTTCAGCCACCGCGACAGCGGCTCCTCCGTCCGAGCAATCGTGCACCGCAGTGACCAGGCCGTCGGCGATCAGCTTCCGGATGCATTCCCCGGCTCGCTTTTCCGCTGCGAGATCGACGGGAGGCGCACGGCCTTCGCGGCGGCCGTGGCACAGGTCCAGCCAAAGCGATCGGCCGACATGGCTATTGCTATGGCCGATGATGATGACCTGTTCGCCTTCCGCCTTGAAGGCGATGGTGGCTGAATTCTCCCAATTCTCGAGCAGCCCCACGCCGCCGATCGCGGGGGTGGGCAGGATGGCGAGGCTGCTTCCGTCCTCGTTCTTGGTTTCGTTGTAGAGCGAGACATTGCCGCTCACGACCGGGAAGTCGAGCGCTCGGGACGCCTCGCCCATGCCTTGCACGCATCCGACGAACTGACCCATGATCTCGGGCCGCTGCGGATTGCCGAAATTGAGGCAGTTGGTGATCGCTAGCGGTTTCGCTCCGACGGCGCAGAGATTGCGATAGGCCTCCGCGACCGCTTGCTTGCCGCCCTCGACGGGGTCGGCGTAGCAATAGCGCGGGGTGCAATCGGTGGTGATGGCGAGCGCCTTCTTCGAACCGTGCACGCGCACCACCGCCGCATCGCCGCCCGGGCGCTGCACCGTGTCCGCTCCGACCGATTGGTCATACTGCTCCCAGATCCAGCGGCGCGAGGCGAGATTTGGTGAGCCCATCAGCTTCAGCAGGTCGGCCGCAATGTCGCGGCTTTGTGGAACGTCCGTCAGCGGCTCGGGCGGTTTCGGGATAGCGTAGGGCCGCTCGTAGCATGGGGCCTCGTCAGCCAAGGGGGCGAGCGGAATGTCGCAGACCACCTCACCGTCGAACTCGAGCACCATATGGCCGGTGTCGGTGACTTCGCCGATGACGGCGAAGTCCAGCTCCCACTTGCGGAAGATCGCTTCGGCCTCAGCCTCGCGGCCGGGCTTCAGCACCATCAGCATGCGCTCCTGGCTTTCGGAGAGCATCATCTCGTAGGGCGTCATGCCGGTTTCGCGACAAGGCACCTTGTTCATGTCGAGCCTGATGCCGGCCCCGCCCTTCGACGCCATCTCGACCGATGAGCTGGTCAAGCCCGCCGCGCCCATGTCCTGGATGGCGACGATGGCGTCGGTCGCCATCAATTCGAGGCACGCTTCGATCAGCAGCTTCTCGGTGAAGGGATCGCCGACCTGGACGGTGGGGCGCTTCTCCTCGCTGTCTTCGGAAAAATCGGCGCTGGCCATTGTCGCACCGTGGATGCCGTCGCGGCCGGTCTTCGATCCGACGTAGACGATCGGGTTTCCGATGCCGCTCGCCGCCGAATAGAAGATCTTGTCGGTTTTCGCGACGCCAACCGTCATCGCGTTGACCAGGATGTTGCCGTCATAGGCAGCGTCGAAATTGACCTCGCCACCGACGGTGGGAACGCCGACGCAATTGCCATAGCCACCGATACCCGCGACCACTCCCGCGACGAGGTGCCGGGTCTTGGGATGGTCCGGCCGTCCGAACCGCAAGGCATTCATGTTCGCGATCGGGCGAGCGCCCATGGTGAACACGTCGCGAAGGATCCCGCCGACCCCCGTCGCTGCGCCCTGGTAAGGCTCAATGTAAGACGGGTGGTTGTGGCTCTCCATCTTGAAGATGGCGGCGTCGCCGTCGCCGATGTCGATCACGCCCGCATTCTCGCCCGGGCCCTGGATGACCCACGGCGCCTCGGTCGGCAGCTTCTTCAAATGAACTCGAGAACTCTTGTACGAACAATGTTCCGACCACATGACCGAGAAGATGCCGAGCTCGACCATGCTCGGCTCGCGCCCGAGCGCCTTCAGGATACGATCATATTCATCCGGCGCGAGACCATGCTCGGCGACCATGTCCGGTGTGATGCGGGAAGCTTCGAGAACGTCCATGCGCGGGCCATTAGCGGCGTCCGCCCACGGCGGCTAGTTGGCCCGGTCAGATGTCGTGCCGCAGAAACCTCTCGCCGGAGAAGATCAACGTCTGCGGCCGGCCATCGATGAAGTCGCCGAAAGAGGCGCGTTCCGGCGACCAGCTCTCATTGCCGACGCGCCACAAGTTTTCGGACACTCGGGTCATTGGCGTCTCGGTTCCGATCCACAGCTTGCCGCCGCGCTCGACGACTATCGCGGTTCCGTACCAGGGATTGTCGTCGACATAGCGGCCGGTGAGCTTCGCGAGCGCCGGGTCGGAAGGAGCGATTGGTCCCGTCGCCCCCTTCTTCAAATAGCTCAACGGCCCCCATGCTGCGCCGGTGATCGCCCCTTTGGTCCGCACGAACATCAACGAGAACTGGCGGAACGATGGGTGGGTCGTCCGGAAGATGTCGCCGCCCCAGGGCTGCAAGGTTGCCGACTGCCCGTTCGCGACGATCGTCAGCGGCGTACCAGCGCGCACCTCGAACGAACCGCTAGGGCCGGCGAATTCGCCGACATAGGTGGTGGGAGCGGGCAGCCGGACGTCGAGTGGAGGCGGATAGGGGAGAGGCCGCCCGGCCAGTGCGTTCGTCACAACATCGACCGCAAAGCGCGTCAGCAGCCGCGGACGATATTCGGCGAAGGCGCTGAGCGGAGCGCTCGCGAATGCGCCGACCCCGCTCGCGACGTCGAGGTGGAAAGAGGAGGAGAAGCTGACCATTCCTCCGGTATGATGGAGATAGGATCGGCCCGCGTTGCCGACGTGCATTAGGCCGTTGCCGTAGCTCATCCCCGGCGTGTCGCTGGCGACCGCATGGCTGGTGAAGATCTTGGCTTGCGCCGGTGAAAGCCCGAGACCGCCGCGGCCCTGCGCCGCATCGGCAAGAGAACGCATGAAGCGGATCATGTCCGTGCCGGTGGAGGCGACGCTTCCGGCGCCAAACGTCACGTCGACCCAGGATGCCGGAGCGAGCGGGACGCCGCGTGCGAAGACCGCCGTCTGATCCGCAGCTTCGTAGCCTTGCGCGTAAAGCATCCGGTCCCCGCCGAGGATCGCGCCGCGCGTCCTTCCCATGCCGAGCGGCGTAAAGATCCGTTCCTGGAGGAGCTGGGCGAGGGGCTTGCCGCCGACATGCTCGGCGATCTTGCCGAGTATCTCATAGCCGGTGTTCGAGTAATGCCAGTGCGCGCCGGGCACATAAGCGGTCCACAATCCGCCCGGCGCAAACACCGGCGCGCTGTCCGCCAGGCCCGCCACATGGTCCAGCAGATGTTGGACGGTGACTGCGTTCCCTGAAGGCAGGGGGATTGCCGGGACAATGTCGCTGACCCGCTGAGACAGTCCGAGCCGGCCTTCGCCAGCGAGCTGATGCACCACTGTGGCGGTCATCGATTTGCTGATCGAGCCGATCTGGAAGAGCGTGTCGGGCGTGATGGCGGTACGTGCGTCGGCATTCGCGAAGCCAAAGTTCTCGACCGTCGCGAAACCGCTCGGCGTGGTCAAAGCCAAGGTCAGACCCGGTAGGCCGAAGAAGCGGCGGTGGGCCTCAGCATAGGCGCGGATTGCGGCGATTGCGGCCGTCAGGCTCGCCGGAGCTTGCGCGAATGCTTCGCCGCCGAATTGGGCTCCGAGCGCGAAACCAAATGCTCCGCCCGTGAACGCCCGCCTGCTAAGATGCATGGAAATCGATCCCCCTGCGGTGTCTGATCCAAGGCCGCAGGGGGTGAGTCAAGCTGAGCTCAGCTATTGCAGCTCTGGCCCTTGTAGCTGACCGACTTGGCCTTGGCGTCGCCCTTGAGGTCGGGCGAGCCGCCCGCGATCACCGTCGGCGTTTCCTGGCCCTTCTTCTTCACGTGCGCAGTCCCGTCGGACATCCAGTCGATGTCGACGATCGTGTTGTCGGCGCAGCGGTAGGTCTTGCTCGCCGAGATCGACGGCGGCAGCGCCACCGGGCCATTGGACGCGACGGCATTGGTGTCGTTGTCGGCGTCCGGACCAGCGACGATCGTGTGGTTTTCCTTGTTGCAGCCGGCTAGCGCGGCGGCTGCAGCAAGCAGGAGTAGCATGGGGGTGCGAGTCATTCCCGCCCCTTTGCGCCGTGGTTAACCACCGTCAAGGCTGTCGTCTTGCATATTGTCGAAGTGGGACATAGCTTCGTCGAAGATGCCTCACCAGGCCGGAAGCAGTGCGCAGCGCATCCGATATGGGTTGACCGGTCTCGCCTTTGCCTTCCTGGTCGTCCTTCTGGGCTCGATCATCAGCAAGGCGGGGCGCGACGAGGCCCAGAATGCCGTGACTCAGGCGAGCAGCAACGAACCTACAGAGCCGATGGCCGAACTCGGCGTGGCGCCCGGAGCCTCGGACAGCGGCAACAACGTCAGCGCGAATAAGAAATGAACCGCGCGCGCCTCGGCGCAGCGCTCCTGGTGATACTCGTTGTGGCAGCAGCGGCGTTCGCGTTCGATCATTCGCCGTCGCGCGAGTCCGCCAAGAATCGACCGACGCTGCTCCTCCTGACGAGCCTTCCACTCATTTTCGGCGAGGACTTCTCGCTTGAAAGTGCGGGCTCGCCCGCGCTCAAGGCGCTTCAAGACCGATACAAGGTCGTTCCCATCAGCGTCACCGATGGTCCCGAGCTGGCGAAGGGCAAGCTCCTCCTGATGGCACATCCACCGGCGCAAACCGCCGAAAACCTCGTGATCCTGGACAGATGGGTGGAGAGGGGCGGGCGTGTCCTCCTGCTTGCCGATCCGATGCTCGAATGGCCGAGCAAGCGTCCGCTCGGCGACCCTCTGCGTCCTTCTCCGATGTTCATGGATACCGGTTTGCTTCAGCATTGGGGCCTTCGCCTGGAGGCCCCGGACGAACGGGGGCCTCGGGTTCGCAAGCTCGGCGGCTACGACGTCCTGACCATTTCGCCCGGATCGCTTGCGGGCAATTGCCCGATCAGCACAGACCGGCTCGTTGCGCGTTGCTCGATTGGAAAAGGGCGGGCCACGATCGTTGCCGATGCGGACCTGCTCGACAGCTCGGAGCGAGACCCAAATGCGGCGCACAACCTCGATGCACTGGCCGAGGAACTGGCCGCGCTTTCCCCGAAGTGATTCTCCGAGTCGGAAAAATCACAGACTTATCCACAGCCGAGTGGAGGGCTCGACGCGCTTCTGCAGGCCCCTCGTGCACCCGCAAGAAGTCTTGGAAATCCGTCATTTTCCACATTTACCCCATTTAAACCCATAAAATCCCATTGTATCCCCGTGGCCTCTGAGTTACCAACAGAGGCTGTAGCGCGGGGCTCGACCCTCTGATTCGAACGCTGACGCGGGACCGCATGACGACGTGATTCCGCGAGGGGTCTTCTGCGCGCTGCGAACGGGGAGTGACGTGGCGCTAGACCATCTGTTTCAGGGCAGCGCGTTGAACGCGGTGGACGGGAAGGGCCGAGTGTCCATTCC
>JBKPJK010000016.1:0-2296 GCA_046730635.1 Pseudomonadota bacterium
CCACCACCGAGAACTACACCTAGGCAAGGTCGTCGGCAGCGTCAGATGTGTATAAGAGACAGGACCTACGGCGGCCTGGTCGAGACCGCCGACCGCATGCAGATCTATAAGTATGTCGTGCACATGGTCGCCCATGCCTACGGCAAGACTGCGACCTTCACGCCCAAGCCGATTGCCAAGGACAACGGCAGCGGCATGCACACGCACATGTCGATCTGGAAGACCGGCAAGCCGCTCTTCGCCGGCAACGGCTATGCCGGCCTCAGCGAGACGGCGCTCTATTTCATCGGCGGTGTGATCAAGCACGCCCGGGCGCTGAACGCGTTCACCAACCCGACCACCAACAGCTACAAGCGGCTGGTACCCGGGTTCGAAGCTCCGGTCCTCCTCGCTTATTCGAGCCGCAATCGTTCCGCTTCGTGCCGCATCCCTTACGGCGCCGGCGAGAAGGCGAAGCGCGTCGAGTTCCGGTTCCCGGACGCGATGGCCAATCCATACCTCGCCTATGCGGCGATCATGATGGCCGGCCTCGACGGGATCCAGAACCGCATCCACCCGGGCGACCCGATGGACAAGAACCTCTACGACCTGCCGCCGCAGGAATTGGTCAACGTCCCGACGGTGTGCGGATCGCTTCGCGAGGCCCTGGTCCACCTCTCGGAGGACCGCGCGTTCCTCACCCGGGGGGACGTTTTCAGCGACGACCAGATCGATTCCTACATCGACCTCAAATGGGAAGAGGTCATGCGCTGGGAAACGACCCCTAGCCCTGTCGAATTTGATATGTATTATTCGTCATAAGGCAGCGCCCTTCGGGAACTGCTTACGCGACGCCGGTGGAGGGCATCCCTCCCACCTCCCATAGTCTTCCACCGGCATCGCAGTGACCCCTCGCACTGAATTGAATCCAGTGCACAATTCCGTAACCTTCATCCCCATAGAATGCGTGCCGCTGTAGCGGAGTGGGGCATGAGTATCAGGACGAGGATTTTCGGCCCGGGGGCCGACGAACCCTTGCTGCGTTCCAAAGCGCCGAAGGGCGCCAGGCCCGAGATGCTCGACAGCGTCCGTGTTCCACGCACCGAGGCCAGGCGGTCCAACGGTCGCGGCGCCGACCGGCATCGCCTCACTGCCGAACAGGCCCTCCTTCGTCACGGCGACCACGATCACGTTGTCGAGCTCGTAAATCTGTCGGCCGGTGGCGCGATGATCCGCGGCGAGTTCGAGCTGATGCTCTGGGACCAAGTGACACTCGTGCTCGGCGATCATGGCGAGATCGACTGCGCGGTTCGATGGATCAAGGAAACGCAGGCCGGCCTCGAATTCGCCCATGAGACTCGGATCGACTGCGACGCCGACGAGCATGACGACCTGCTTCGCGCCGTGATCCAAAAGAGCTTCCCGGAAGTCGAGATTTCACTCGAGCGACCCAGGCCGCTCTCCGAGGACGTCCCAGTTCCACAAATCCAGCGTCGGGCTGAACGGCATCCGCTCATCTGGAACGGCGTCGTCTACCACGACGAGTTGCACGATACCGGCGCGGAACCGGTCCGCCTTCGCAATATTTCAAATAGCGGTGCGCTCGTCCAATCCGGCGGCGCACTTCCCGAGGGCGCCCGG
The DNA here is from genome assembly GCA_046730635.1 of Pseudomonadota bacterium. Lineage (GTDB taxonomy): Bacteria > Pseudomonadota > Alphaproteobacteria > Sphingomonadales > Sphingomonadaceae > Sphingomicrobium. The sequence goes on from JBKPJK010000016.1 coordinate 1,621, forward strand.
GTCTATCTCGACATGAAGGCGGCCGGCCGCCACGCGGCGACCGTCAAATGGACCCGCGGCGATCAGTCGGGGTTGAAATTCGACGAGCCGTTCGACCTCCAGTTGCTCGCCTATGCGGGACCGGAGATCGCCTCGGCCGACAATGCTCCCAGCGCTGAGTTCGGCACCCAGGAGCCATGGGCGCCCGGCTGGCGCCGCTCGACGCTCAACCAGATTGCCCGCGACCTCAGCGCCTAGTTTCGAACGTAGACGATCCCGACCTTGTTCTGGCGGATCCGATGCCAGCCGGGGGTATGGTCGAGCATCGCTATGATCTTCTTGTTGCCCCGTGAAACAATGGCCCAGCGAATGTTCCAGCGGGCGACCGTGCGGTCCAGTTCATGCGTGTCGCCCCTGACCAGCCGGGCATAAGCCATCACGTGGGGATCGCCGTACATGTCCCCTCGCCCGTCGACGTAGGTACGGATCCCCGAAAGGATCAGAGGGCCTCCCATCGAATAATTGTTGATCACCGGCTGTGAGCGAAGCTCCGGCGGGACGGAGGCGATCAACTGCCAAGGGTTGGTCTCGCTCTCCTCCGGCGTCAGGGGAATGACGCACCTCACCGCGACCAGCAGCAGCGCTCCCGCAATGGCGATCAGCGCCGCAACGCGCCGGTCCCCGACCTGTTCGGTCT
>JBKPJK010000017.1:0-2143 GCA_046730635.1 Pseudomonadota bacterium
CGGTACGCCAGAGCTTCGGCGCGCATCCGGCTCCGCCGCCACCGCCGCCGCCTGCTCCCCCACCGCCGCCTCCGCCACCGGCGCCGGAGGCCGCTCCACCGCCGCCTCCGCCGCCGCCTCCCGCAGCGCCCGAGCGCGGCTGACGTAGGTGGCATTGACGGTATCGCGCCGCTCGCTCCTCATCGGGGCGGGCGGCGCTGCCGTTTCTCCGCTAATGGCTAGGCCGATGGTCAGGAAGGACGGAGAGAATATCGCCGTGATCGGCGCCGGCGTATTCGGCGCCTGGACGGCGCATCATCTGCAGCAGCAGGGCCACAGGGTTACCCTCATCGATGCCTGGGGACCGGCGCACAGCCGCGCATCCTCCGGGGGCGAAACGCGCCTCACCCGGGCGGCTTACGGCAAAGATGCGATCTACACCCGAATGGCGAAGGACTCGCTGCCGCAGTGGTTGGCGTTGAGTGCGGTGTCAGGCCTTCCGATTTTGCTCCAGTGCGGGATCCTGTTCTTTTTCCCCACGGAAGAACCCTATGTTCGCGACAGCATCGCCGCCCACAGGGAGCTCGGCCTTGCGACCGAGGCATTAGGCCAGGCGGAAATGGCCCGTCGCTTCCCCATGATCGATTTCGACGGCATCAGCATCGGCCTATACGAGCCCGCCTTCGGCGCTCTCCTGGCGCGACGATCGGTGCTCACCCTCGTCGATCGGTTCACGAAGTCCGGCGGAACCTATGCAAAAGGCTTTGTGAAGCGTCCCGAGGCGAGCGGCTCCCGGCTTGCCGAAATCCAGCTTTCTTCCGGTGACCGCGTCCAGGCCGACCGATTCGTGTTCGCCGCGGGCCCATGGCTGCCGAAGCTCTTCCCGCAAGTCATCGGCCCGAGGATCCTCCCGACGCGACAAGAGGTCTTCTATTTCGCCAGTCCCGCCGGAGATCGCCGCTTCCTTCCCGGCGCAATGCCGGGCTGGGCGGATTTCAATGGCGGCGACATCTTTTACGGCTTCCCCGACATCGAAACCCGCGGCGTGAAATTCGCTCACGACCAGCATGGTCCGGAAGTCGATCCGGATACGCAGAGCCGCCAACCCACCGAGGCCACTTTGGCAGAGATCGTCGCCTTCCGGGACCGCCGCTTCCCCGCTCTGCGCGGTGCCCCGCTGATCGCGTCCGAAGTTTGCCAGTATGAGAACAGTTCGAACGGGGACTTTCTGATCGACCTTCATCCGCAATGGTCGAACGTATTGCTGTTGGGCGGCGGTTCCGGACACGGCTTCAAGCATGGGCCCGAGGTCGGGCGCTACGCTGCCATGCGCTTGCTGGGTTCAGGTCAGCCCGAACCGCGGTTCAGCCTTGCGACGAAGAGCGAGAGCCACCACCGCGAAGTGCACTAGTCGGGTTTCTTGGCCACTCCGACCAATGCCGGCCTCAGCAGCCGATCCTTCATCATGTAGCCGGGCTGCATTTCCTCGACCACCGTGCCGGGCTCCGCGTCGGTGCTCGGCAGCTCGATCATCGCCTGATGCCGATGGGGATCGAGCTTTTCGCCCTTGGCCGGAATACGGGTGATGCCGTGGCGAGTGAACGCTGCCTCCAGCTCCCGGCCGGTCGCCTCGATCCCAGCGAGGAACTGGCTCGCGACCTTGTCCTGACGCAGCTCGTCGGTGACCGCGGCCAGTGCCCGTTCGAGGTGGTCCTTGATCGCCAGCATGTCGCGCGCAAAATTGGCCGCTGCATAGCTGGTCGCCTGCTGAAGCTCGCTTTCGAGCCGGCGGCGCACGTTCTGTGTCTCTGCGGCTGCGTAGAGCGCCTTGCTCTTCGCTTCCTCGAGTTGCTTCTCGAGCTCCGCCACATGATCATGCTCGCGCAGTTCGGGTGCGCCTTCCGCCGTTTCGTTGCGGAGATCTTCCGCTTCGTCGTGCAGCTTTCCGTCTTCGGTCATGCCATCAATCTCGTCAGTGCTTTCGCTGTGAAATCCACCATGGGGACCACCCGCGCATAGTTCAACCGCGTCGGGCCGATGACTCCCACAACGCCCACGACCTCGCCCCGGCTCCCGCGATACGGTGCGGCGATCACGGACGAACCGGAAAGGGCGAACATGCGGTTCTCGGATCCTATGAAGATCCGGCAGCCGGGCGCATCGC
>JBKPJK010000018.1:0-1065 GCA_046730635.1 Pseudomonadota bacterium
ACAGCCACAAGATGCGCCACCCGAAGGTGGGCTGAAGGAGTGCGGAGAAGCCGCTCGCGGCGAAATACCCCCCGACCGCACCGAGCCCGCCGACCAGGACCAGCGCCCAGCCACGATGCCTGCTGGGCATCATCTCTGCGAGCAGCGCATAGGTGACCGGCAACATCCCGCCCGCGGCAGCGCCCATCATGAAGCACATGCCGATATTCCAATAGAGCGACGGCATTGCCCCGCAGATCGAGGTGCCGACGAACATGACGGCGGACAGCAGGATCGACGCCTTTCGGCCGTACACGTCTGCGATGACGCCCCAAATGACCGATCCGACGACGGTCCCGGTCAGCGCAAAGAAAGGCACGAGCGACGCCGTCGCTTTCGGTACGCCATATTCGCTGACCATGCCCGGGATAGTGAAGCCGAGGCTGGCCGGCTTCATGATGTCGATGATGAGCGCGATCACGAGTACGCTCATCAGCACCCAGTGAGAGCGCGCGAGCGGCGCATCCTCGGGCGGACTGACGACGATGTCCTGACTTGCGATGAGCTGGCGCGAAACGTTCTTGGGCAGCAACCCGTAGGCCGAGACGGCAACGCCGCCGACGATCGCGGCCATCCCCGCGATCATCCCACTTCCCATCGGCATCCCATAGAGCCGATAGTGCGTCATCTTGCCCATCAGGAACATCGGCAGGTGGGCCAGAACGCCCAGGGTGACGAGCGAGACCCCGAGGGCGAATGCCCAAAGGCCCCTGCGATCGGAAAATGTAGACGTAGAAAGCAATTGCCGCCGTTCCCCCTGCATCCCACGCAACGTCCGCCAACCAGCGTTAGACGTCGCGAATAATGCTGCCACGTCCCGCCGAACTGCGGATGCTCGTGTTCGCTGAATTCGGCACTTCGCCTCTGCGCTGACGGGGTGTGGTAGCGCATAACAAAGCCGGATAACAACAGTCGAAACGGGCAGAAAAGTCCCATTGAGAGCCACCGTTCCCGGACCTTCGGTGGCCGAGTTCGACGGGGTCCCTCAGGCGACGGAGTAGCGAGATTGAAGATCGGTGTTTTGAC
>JBKPJK010000019.1:0-1096 GCA_046730635.1 Pseudomonadota bacterium
GCGTGCGGGCTGCAGCAACATTCGCCGCGGCCTGTTCGCCTTGCGCAGTCAGGGTCGCGGGATCGATCCGGAACAGCTGCTGGCCGGGCGAAGCGCGCTGCCCTTCGATTGCGTCGATCGCCGCGACGGTGCCGGACACGGGCGCCGCGAGATAGAGTTCTTCGCCTTCGATATAACCGGACAATGTGCGGGCGCGCTTCGCTGGACCGAGGAGATACCACGCGGTAAGGGCCGCGCCGATCAAGAGCACGATCAGAACGATTGTCCGGACGCGGTTCATAATGTTGTTCCCTGTTGCGTCAGATCCGGCCACCCCCCGCCGAGCGCCTTGAAGAGAGCGGCCGTGTCTCGCGCGATCGCGCCTTTGGTCTCTGACACTTGGTCCTCCAGTTGAAGTCGCCGCGCCTGCGCTAGAAGCACATCGGAATACGTCACGAGGCCGCCGCCGTAGCGGGTCCGGGCAATGGACTCGGCCCGCCGCGCGGTCGTCAGCCCCTCGTCCAGATCGGCGAGTTGCCTGCGGTCGGCCTCCGTGCGCGAGAGCGCGTCCTCGACGTCTTGCAGTGCGCGAAGGATGGCCTTCCGGTAGGCGACCAGCGCTTCGCTCTGCCGGGCGTTTGCGACCTCGATGTTCGCGCGGGTGCGGTGTCCATTGAAGATCGGCCAATCGAGAGCCGCCGCGTACGTGTAGTTGCGACTGCCCCATTCGAGCAGCGTCGCCAGCGCTGTGCTGACGAGAGCGGGAGCGGCGGTCAGCGAAAAGCGCGGATATAGGTCGGCGACTGCAACCCCGATGTCCGCCGTGGATGCTGCGAGCTCGCGCTCGGCCCGGCGGATGTCGGCCCTTCGCCGAAGCAGCTCGGAGGGGAGCCCGGCAGGTATGGGCGAAAGCGTCGAGGGGAGGGGCGTCGGCCGGGAAAGTGCGGTCTTCAGGCTTTCAGGCGTTTCGCCCGTCAGGACTCCGAGTGCGTGGACCTGCGCATCTGCCTCGGCTTTCAGCTGCGGAATTTCGGCTGCCGCCGCGGCCCGCTCCGTCCGCTGCTGCTCAAGGTCCTGCCCACTAACCAGGCCTCCGCGAGCTTGGGCCCTCACCAGT
>JBKPJK010000020.1:0-4715 GCA_046730635.1 Pseudomonadota bacterium
GGCGAACGGAACGGCCTCGACGCTCGGCCCGCTCGACTGGGGGTCGGACACCGGCAAATGGTTCCGCGAGAACGTGATGCTCCCATTCCTCAATCAGCATCTCAAGGACGGCCCCGCGGCAGACATTGCGCGCGTGACAGCGTTCGAGGTCGGGACCAACCAGTGGCAGCGCCTCGCGGACTGGCCCCAGGCATGCATGCGCGGCTGCCCCGCGAACCTCACGCCACTTTATCTCGGCGCCGGCAGCAGCCTTAGCTTCGATGCACCCGCCGCGCGCAGCTACAATCAGTATATCTCGGATCCGGCCAAGCCCGTCACCTATCGCGCCCGTCCCAACGTCTCGCCCTGGGCGGACGGCTCGACCTGGCGCTTCTGGCTCGAGGACGACCAGCGCTTCGCCGAAGGCCGGCCCGACGTCTTGAGCTACACCGGCCCGACGCTCGCCCAGCCGCTCAAGCTCGCCGGCACGCCGCTCGTCCATCTCGTCGCGTCGACGACCGGCACCGACAGCGACTGGATCGTCAAGCTGATCGACGTCTACCCCGACCAATATCCGCAGAAGCCGGCGATGGGCGGCTATCAGCTGGCGATCGCGATGGACGTCATCCGCGGCCGCTACCGCAACGACCCGGCGCATCCGTCGGCCGTCCCGGAGAACGAACCCGTCACCTATGAGTTTGCGCTCCCGCAGGTAAACTATACGGTTCAGCCCGGCCACCGCCTGATGGTCCAGGTCCAGTCGAGCTGGTTCCCGCTCTATGACCGCAACCCGCAGACCTACGTCCCCAACATCTTCTTCGCGAAGCCAGGTGATTATCGCGCCGCCACGCAACGCGTGTTCAGCGGCCCTGAGGGGAGCTGGGTCGGCTTACCTGTCGTGAAGTGAATGGCAGGAGTGGAGGGACTCGAACCCCCGGCCCTCGGTTTTGGAGACCGATGCTCTACCAACTGAGCTACACTCCTAGGCCGAGGCGGAGTTAGCTAGCCCCCGACCGCTTCGCAACCTTGAAGACTCACCGAACCGCCGCTAAGTGACACGCAGCCCCGCCGGCCCGAGAGGTCCGCGGGGCGCTTTTCTATCCGCAAGAGAGCAGACGAAATCGTGGCGAAAGTTTCCCCCGGCGAATTCATCCGTCAGGTCCGCGCCGAAACGGCGAAGGTCCACTGGCCCACGCGCAAGGAAACCGTCGCGACCGGCATCATGGTCATCATCATGACGCTGCTGCTCTCGGTCTTCTTCTTCGCGACCGACGCTTTCTTCTCGACGGTCGTTAAATATCTGCTGAGCCTCCTGGCCTAGCTTCGCAAACAAGAGATACGAACATGTCCCGCTGGTACATCATCCACGCTTATTCCGGTTTCGAGAACAAGGTCCGCGACGCCATCATGAGCGAGGCGACGCGCATGGGCCTGACCCCGCTCGTCGAGCAGATCGAGGTTCCGACCGAGACCGTGACCGAGATCAAGCGCGGCAAGCGCGTCGAGACCGAGCGCAAGTTCATGCCCGGCTACGTCCTCGCCAAGCTCGAGATGAACGACCAGGTCTACCACCTCGTCAAGAACACTCCGAAGGTCACCGGCTTCCTCGGCCCCGGCGGCAAGCCCCAGCCGATCCCCGACGCCCAGGCCGCGCGTATGCTCTCGACCAAGGAAGAGCAGGCCCATGCGCCCAAGGCCAAGGTTCATGTCGACTATGAGATCGGCGATGCCGTGAAGGTCCTCGACGGCCCGTTCGCCAGCTTCAACGGCGTAGTCGAAGAACTCGATTTCGACCGCGGCCGCGTGAAGGTAAGCGTCTCCATCTTCGGTCGCGCCACACCGGTCGAACTCGAGTTCGAACAAGTCGAACGGGTAAAATGACCGGTTCCCCGGCGGAGGCCGGGGCCCAGTCCGTCCAATAACTGGAAGGGCCGCCTTGGCGGCCCTTTTCTTTCCATCACGCCAACCCTCACTCATACCCCCGAGCCGCTCGAGCCAGCAGCGCCGCCTCCACCGCCCGCCTCTGGCGCCGCCAATTGACGAACGCCCCGATACTCATCCCCACGACCAGCACGACGAGCCCCCAGATCTTGTCGGTCGTAAAAAATACCACGGCGCCCAGCACCACGGCGCCGATGCTGATCGCATTCCCCAGCCTCCGGTCGTAACGCCGGTCCGCGCTGTCGCCGAGCACCGAACCGCCGGTCTCTGCAAGCTTCCGGAACTCGTCGCCCGCGGCGAGCCTTCCTGCCGCAACCTCCCGCGCGGTGATCCGCTCGAGCATGACGGGGTTGATCTCATCCCCCTCCATCGCTTCGATGTTGAGGAACAACGTATATTCCCCCGCGACCATTCGCTGGATCTCGGGCGCGGTCTCGGCTGGGAAGCAATGCTCGACGGAGGCACGAAGCCTGTGGTGCGCCTCGAGCAGCGTGACATATTCCTCCTGCGTTCGCGCTTGCTTGTGAAGCCGCACGATCTCCTCGCGCAGCGCCTTCCAGTCGCCTCCCTCGGCTATCCGCTCACGAAGCGCCGCGATCTCGGGATTCATGCCTCTTGCCCCCTGGATCGAATGTACTTGAGCCAGTCCGACGCGCAACCGCTCGAGCCGCATGATCGGATCCCGCCGAATGCGTCGAGTCGCGGAACGTCCGGCTTTCTGCTTCGCTTTGCCGCAAGGCCCGCAACTTCTGCGAGTCTCGTCATCGGGAGTGATTTATCGTGAAATGTCTTACGCTTATGGCGGCTGGCTCAATCCTGGCCCTGGGTGCATGCAACAAGACTGACACGTCCGCCACCGACAACGGCAGCAATGTGGCGATGACCGACGAAGCGTCGACGAATACGACGGAGACGAACGCCTCGGCCGGCGCAACCGTCGATAGCGCCTTCATCACGGAAGCGATGCAGGGCGACAATGGCGAAGTAGCCATCGGCCAGTTGGCGCAGACCAAGGGTACAAGCCAGAAGGTCAAGGATTTCGGCAAGCTTCTGGTCGACGATCATGGTGCCCACAAGCAGGAGCTGAAGACGCTTGCCGCCGCTTCCGGAGTGTCCACGACCGACGAGCCGACGCCCGAAGCCAAAGCCAATCTCGACAAGCTCAAAGGGTTGAGCGGCGCGGAGTTCGACAAGCAGTTCAAGTCGATGATGATCGAGGATCACACCAAGGACATCGCGAAATACGAGAAGCAGGCGTCGTCGGGCGATGCGCAGACTGCTGCTCTCGCGAAGAAAACGCTGCCCACTTTGCGCAAACACCTGGAGACCGCCAACGCCCTCTGACGGCGCGCGGGGAAGGCCGATGATTAGCTGAACCTCAGCTCCAGTCTCGATCGGCCTTCCACTTCTCTTCCTTGGCGACCTTGGCGATGTCGGCCAGGTTCACCGGCTTGTCGTATGGATCGTCATCGAGCGCCGTGACGCGCTTGAGCCGCTTCTGCCAATGCCGCAGGGCTTCGGTATAAGGCGCAAAGGGCGATCGCATCAGCGAGCCGTTCGGAAGCTCCTCCACGTCGGCGATGCCCATGTGCAGCCATGTGCCGTTGTGCCAATCCGTCATGTCGACGGCTGGGAAAAGGCAGATTCCGTGCAGGTCCACGCCGCGGTTCACTGCGGCGAGGCATTCGCACACCATGTCGTTCAGCCAATCCGGCCGACCTCCTGAGATGCCCGAGGTCTCGGCAACGATGCAGGGGCGCCTATATTTATCCCACGACTCCCAGATCAGGTCGCCGACCGGACGGATGCGGTCGTCGCCCGGCTTGAGCGGCACGTTCGGCTTGCCGCCGCCCGCATATTCCATCTGGCCGAAACTGTAGTTGTTGAGCCCGAGGATATCGATCAGTTCGAGGCTGCCGCCATATTCGGGATGCTTCAAACCGGAGATGATGTCCCAGGCAAGGTAGGCGTCGTCGTAAGCCTCCCGGTGGGCAGCTTCGGCCCAGTCGGGGCGATCGCGCGGAGCGACGACCCAGATCAGCGGATCGATGTGCACGAAACGTGCGTCCGGAAATTCGGATCGGATGGCCTTGCACGCGGCAATGTCAGCGCGAGCGAGCATGCAAGTGAAGCGCCGGCGCTCCTCGCGCGTGCGGCCGAACGGCGCGCACCATCCCCATTCGCCGCCCATATAGCCCCAGAACGTTGGCTCGTTCACCGGCGTGATTAACAGCGGGCCGTGATGCGCCCGCTTTGCAACATAACCCGCCGCAGCCTTGGCATAAGCCGCGAAGCGGGTGACGAAACTTTCCGAATAAGGATCGAGATCGTCGGGATAGCCGTAATGACACAGGTCCCAGATGGGCAGGATGTTGTGCCGCCGCTGCGCCGCCAGGAACGGATCGATCGCCGAGAAGTCATAGTCCCCGTCGCCTTTGTCGACGAGCGGCCACGGAACGCCCTCGCGGGCGACCGCGATGCCGAGCGGCGCCAGCAGCGCATAGTCCTCGTCCGCGTGCTGGTAATGCTGCAGCTCCGCGTTGAGGTCGCGACGCCTTTTGTCCTCGCCCCAGAGGAAGCTGGAGCATTCGAAGCCGGAAAGGAAAAAGGTGGGAAATATCCCGTCTCGAGGTGCCACCGGACAGATACGCAGGAAGTCAGAGACGGTTCATTGCAATTGGCTTTTGCGATTAGGCAGAATTCTCGTCAGGCGCGCCCGACGAACATGAAGGCAGCGGCGCCGGCAAGGCAGGCGAAGGCACCAACATAGCGCCAACCAATCGGCTCCTTCAGAA
>JBKPJK010000021.1:0-2664 GCA_046730635.1 Pseudomonadota bacterium
GCATAAAGCGTTCCCCACGTCCCGCCCCAATGCGCGACTGCGGGCTGCGCATTGCGGACCGTTTTCAGTTCCTTGACGATCCAGCTCTTGTGGAGCGCTTGCGGATAGGCATCGAGCAGGTCGGCCGAACGGTCCGCCTGGATCGCCTCGAACGCTGCTTCGGCCGCCAGCATCGCCGATTTCATCGCGGTATGCGTGCCCTTGATCCGCGGAACGTTGACGAAGCCCGCAGAGCAACCGATCAGCGCGCCTCCCGGGAAAATCAGTTTGGGAATCGCCTGGTATCCGCCCTCGTTGATGGCCCGCGCACCGTAGGACACGCGGCGCCCGCCCTCGATCTCCGCACGGATTGCAGGATGGGTTTTCCAGCGCTGCATCTCTTCGAACGGCGAGAGGTACGGGTTCGAATAATCGAGCGCGACCACGAAGCCGAGCGCGACCTGGTTGTTCTCCTGGTGGTAGAGGAAGCCGCCTCCCCAAGCGTCAGTCAGCGGCCAGCCTTGCGTGTGGATCACTCTGCCCGGTTTATGCTTCTCGGCAGCAACGTCCCACAATTCCTTGATACCAATGCCGAAAACCTGCGGGCCGCTCTCCTCGCGCAGGTTGAAGATCTCGGTCAGGCGCTTGGTCAGATGACCCCGCGCCCCTTCGGCGAAGAAGGTGTAACGCGCGTGCAGCTCCATTCCGGGCTGGTAATCCGGCCGATGGCTTCCGTCCCTTGCGATGCCCATGTCGCCGGTCGCGACGCCCTTCACCGATCCGTCCTCGTTGTAGAGGATCTCGGCCGCCGGGAAGCCCGGGAAAATCTCGACGCCAAGCTCCTCGGCCTGGCCGGCTAGCCAACGGCAGAAATTGCCCAAGCTGAGTGTGTAGGTGCCCTTGTTGTTCATGAAGGGCGGCATCATCCAGTGTGGGAAGGCGAACTTGCCGCCTTTGCTCAGCACCCAATGGTGATTCTCTGTCACTGGAACGGTGAGCGGCGCGCCCTTTTCCTTCCAGTCCGGGATGAGTTCGTTGAGCGCCTTGGGATCGATCACCGCTCCCGAAAGGATATGCGCGCCGATCTCGCTGCCCTTTTCGAGAATGCAGACGCTGAGTTCGCGACCCGCTTCGTTCGCGAGCTGCTTCAGCCGGATGGCCGCCGTGAGTCCCGCCGGTCCCCCGCCGACGATGACCACGTCATATTGCATGGATTCGCGTTCGCTCATCGTCCTCTCGTCGCGTCCCCCACACAATTCGACTCGTCTGCCCTGCACATTCCTTGACCATGGCGTCAATGGCGCGCGAAGAAAGCGCCGTGGGCGGGGACTTGGATACGATCGGCATTGCCGAGGCGCGCAGCGCATTGGCCTGGTGGCTAGAGGCCGGGGTCGATACCGCCGTCCAGGAAGAGGCGCGGGACTGGCTGAAGCCTGCTCCGCCAGCGTCGCGACCTGCTCTCCAGCCACCGCAGGCCAACGTAGTTCAACCGAGCCAGGAAACCCTGACCGAGCTCAAGGACTGGCTGGCGAGCAGCGTGCAGCTTCCCTTGTCGGGACCTGGAGCCAAGCGCGTTCTTCCGCATGGCCCCGAGAATGCCGCGATCATGCTGCTTTGCGATTCGCCGGCGCTCGAAGATGCGGCCGCCGGTCAGCCGATTGGCGGGGCGGCATGGCAGCTGGCACAGCGCATGCTCGCTGCGATCGGCATCAAGCCCGAGGATGCCTACAGTGCGTCCCTTTCCTGCTTTCACAGTCCCGGAACGCGCATGAGTCCCGCTGACCGCGAGGCGTGCGCCGAGATCGCCCGCCGACATGTCGGGCTGGCGAAGCCCAAACGCCTGCTGTTGTTCGGAGACGGGCCGGCCCAAGCGCTTCTCGGAAAGCCGCTTCCGCAAGCGCGCGGCCACGTCCACAAGGTCGAAGGCGTTCGCACCGTCGCGACCTTTCACCCTCGGCATCTCATTAATCGCCCCTTAGACAAGTCCTTGGCATGGAAGGATTTGCTGTTGCTGATGGAGGAAGACGCTTGAAAGCCCGTCTGCTCGCGTTCGGAGCATTCGTCTGGGCCGCGCCCGCGGTCGCTCAGGCACAGGATCCGCTTGCCCCGCTGCCGGTCAGCCGCACGCCCACGGCCACGCCGAGTGGAAGCCAGGTCGGTACTCCGATGACGGCAACGCAGGCGGGGCCGGCTATCCCCCTTCCCGTGCAAGCCACGGTGCCGAGTACGACCCAGGCCCCGGTCCAAGCTCCGCCGCCGCAAACCGCCGTGGCTGCACCTAAGGATTGGCGCGGCGTCTTCGATGCGATCGATGCCGGCAATTGGTCGGCCGCTCGCGCCGGTATCGCAACGCTTCCGAACAGCGTCCTTACTCCAGTTGCTCTGGCCGAACTTTATACCGCCAAGGGGTCGCCAGTCGTCGATCTCGCGTCGCTTCAAGCGTTGATCGCCCAGGCTCCGGAGCTTCCGCAAGCCGAGCAGCTTGCGCTGATGGCCTACAAGCGCGGAGCGACGACGGCCCCGCTGGTCGTACCGGAAAAGGCGACGGTGAACCTGGGCTCGGCGCCCGTCCGCTATCGCACTCGGCCCGTCTGGGGAGAGCCCGCGGCCGACGCGCTTCGGAGCGCGCTCGATCCCCTGATCAAGTTCGACGATGCCCAAGGCGCGGAAGCGCAGTTGCTGTCC
>JBKPJK010000022.1:0-2500 GCA_046730635.1 Pseudomonadota bacterium
CGCTGATCGTTCCAGCGGCCTGCTGGCGGCACGCTGGGATCAGCGCGAGGGCGAGCATCAGCAACACTGGAACCATGCGCCGCATCCACGTTCGTTTACCCGCAATGGCCCGTTCAGCAAGCATCTGGATATCTCGTCGCAAGTGTTTTAGTGAAGTAAAGCAGTTGGCGCGAGTCCGAGGATGAAGTTGGCCCCGAGGGACGAGATCTGGAGTCGCGACGGAGTGCGTGTCGAGGACCTTCCGGATCCGTTCGAAGGAGGGCAAGAGCCTGCGCTCAACCCGGAACAGGACGGACACGAGCCTGAGCCAAAGCGCCGCCGCCGGTGGCCGGTTGTTCTCTACGCCGTCACCGGCCTCATCTTCATCACCCTGTTCTGGCTGGTTCTGACGGCGCCATTGTCACGTGCGCTCGAGCCGCTCGACGACCCGGCCTTGCTGATGTTGAGCAACGACGGTCATGCCATCGCTCGGCGCGGAGCTTTGAAGGAAGCGCCGGTGGACGTCGCGAAGCTCAATCCGCTCACTCCTGCCGCCTTCGTCGCCATCGAGGATCGCCGCTTCTACCGTCACTGGGGCATCGACCCGCGAGGCATGGGCCGCGCCTTTGTTGCAAATCTTCGCGGCGGCGGCGTCCGGCAGGGCGGCTCTACCATCACGCAACAACTGGCGAAGACCAATTTCCTGTCCGGCGATCGCACCATCAAGCGCAAGGCGCAGGAGATCATCATCGCCTTTTGGCTCGAAGCCTGGCTGACGAAGCAGGAGATCCTCTCCCGCTATCTCTCCAGCGTCTATTTCGGCGACGGCGTCTACGGCTTGCGCGCGGCGTCGCATCATTATTTCGATCGCGAGCCGGAACGCCTTTCCCTCGCTCAGTCTGCGATGCTCGCCGGATTGGTCCAGGCGCCGTCGCGCCTTGCGCCCACGCAGCATTTGGCGGCGGCCCAGAAGCGTAGTCGGCTGGTGCTCGCCGCGATGGCGGACACCCACGTCATCAGTGCTTCCCGCCAGCGCTCGACCGTCATGGCGAGGCCCGTGACGCGGAGCTCGAAAGTCCCGACCGGCACCTATTTTGCCGACTGGGTCACACCTTATGCTCAGAAGGCGTTCGACAGCGACTTCGGCGAAGTGAAAGTCACCACGACGCTCGACGCCGCGCTTCAGCGCATTGCCGTCCGCGCGGTCGGCAGCGCACGTATCGGAGGTGCCCAGGCGGCGCTCGTCGCCATGCGCCCGGACGGCCGGGTCGTAGCGATGGTCGGAGGGCGGAGCTACCGCGATTCCCCATTCAACCGAGTCACTCAGGCGCGCCGTCAGCCCGGTTCGGCGTTCAAGCTGTTCGTCTATCTCGCCGCGCTCCGCTCCGGCTGGACGCCCGACGAATTGGTCGACGACAAGCCGATCACCATCGACGGCTGGACGCCCGTCAACAGCGACGGGGTGTATCGCGGCCGGATTACGCTTCGCGAAGCGTTCGCCCGGTCGAGCAATGCGGCAACCGTGCGGCTGTCGCAGTCGATCGGCCGGGACAATGTGATCAGGGCTGCCCGCGACCTTGGCATCACCACTCCACTGCCGAACAAACCGAGCCTGGCACTCGGCACGGCGGGTGTAAGCTTGCTCGAATTGACGTCGGCTTATGCTGCGGTGGCGAGCGGCCGCTATCCGACCGTCGCACGTGGACTTCCCGAGGAGCAGCCGGTGGAAGGGCTTACCGCCTTCCTCTCCCGCGGGGGCCGTCTGGACGAGACCCGCGATCGGAAACCGATGCTCGACCTGCTCTACGCCGCGGCGAACAACGGAACGGGTCGCCGCGCTGCGCTCTCGGTGCCGACATTCGGCAAGACTGGGACGACGCAAGAGAACCGCGACGCCTTGTTCGTCGGATTCGCCGGCAACCTCGTGGTCGGGGTGTGGGTGGGTCGCGACGACAACAAATCGATCGGCAAGATCAGCGGTGGAACCGTTCCCGCCGAGATCTGGCGGAGCTTCATGACTTCGGCGCTCGCGATCGATCGCCAGCGCGGCCCGGATCTGGGCGACTTCCGGCTACCCAATCGCCGGCAAGCTCCTGAGCAACATCCCAATTATCAAAGCCCGCTACCGCCGGAGTGGAGTGATCGCACCAGGAGGTTACGCGATGTCCTCGACGAGCTCGAGAAGCTGCTGGACAATTTGTAATCTGCCACTTTAACTTTTCATCAATCCTAAAGGCTCAAATTCCGTTCAGCCTGGCGCGAAGCTCGGGTCGTCGTTGCGTTCGAAGCGCCTATAGGAGACCGGAAAATGGCCAAGTTTCTGAAGCTGTTTAAGAATGAAGAAGGTGCGACCGCGATCGAATATGGTCTCATCGCTGCCCTGATTGCTGTTGCCGCCATCGGCGCGATGACGAGCATCGGCACCTCGTTGAACAATACCTTCAACAACGTTTCGAACCACCTCAGCTAAGATCTCCTTGGTGAGAGGGGCGGGGCGGCGGCGTCGAAGGGCGCCGCCGCC
>JBKPJK010000023.1:0-3605 GCA_046730635.1 Pseudomonadota bacterium
GTCGCTCGCAGCGGAAGCGTGGTCAGCGTCAAGCCGGACAATGCGGCGCCGGTCGTCGTCGCCGAACAGGTTGTGGTTGGTCCGTCCGGGCTCGCGATCCCGGTGACGGGAGTGAAGGCCGATCAGCTGAGCGACACCTACGACGACGCAAGAGGTGCGGGACGGAGGCACGATGCGATCGACATCATGGCTGCCGAGGGAACACCGGTGATCGCCGCGGCGGACGGCAAGGTTGAGAAGCTGTTCAGCAGCGTGCGCGGCGGAACGACCGTCTACGTCCGGTCGCCTGATCAGAAATGGATGTATTATTATGCCCACCTCCAGCGCTACGCTCCCGGTCTGCATGAGGGACAGGACGTCAAGCGCGGCCAGGTGATCGGACTAGTCGGCCACACCGGCGATGCCAGCGCGGCCGGTCCGCACCTCCACTTCGCGATCAACACCATGGGGCCGGGCGAGCGCTGGTGGCAGGGGACGGCGATCAATCCTTACCCGCTGCTTGCCGGGAAAAAGGCCAGCGGCTAGGGAGCGCCCCAATCTGCCGGCTCGGCAATCGGGACGGTAGGCGGCTCTTTCCATTCAGTTCAACAGGCAAGGCGATCCATGAAGATCAGCGGCGTGGACATCCGTCCCGGCAACATCATCGAATATGAGGGCGGCATCTGGCGCGCGGTGAAGATCCAGCACACCCAGCCCGGCAAGGGCGGCGCCTACATGCAGGTCGAGCTCAAGAACCTCATCGACGGGCGGAAGAACAACGTGCGCTTCCGCTCCGCCGAGACGGTCGAGCGCGTACGCCTCGACACCAAGGACTTCCAGTTCCTCTATCACGACGGCGACATGCTCGTGTTCATGGACAAGGACACTTACGACCAGGTGTCGCTGCCCGAGGATTTGCTCGGCGAGGCCGGCGACTTCCTCCAGGACGGCATGGACGTCATCATGGAGCTCTACAACGAGCGGCCGATCAGCGTTCAGCTGCCCGACCAGGTCGAAGCGACGATCGTCGAGGCCGACGCGGTGGTGAAGGGCCAGACGGCCTCCTCCAGCTACAAGCCCGCGGTGCTCGACAATGGCGTGAAGGTGCTCGTGCCGCCGCACATCACCAGCGGAACGCGCATCGTCGTCGACGTTTACAACCGGGAATATGTCCGCCGCGCGGACTAAGACATGGTTGCGCATTCCGGCCTGATCACCGTCATGACTCGCGCCGCCCGCAAGGCGGCACCGCGGCTTCGTCGCGACTTCGGCGAGGTCGAGCAGCTGCAGGTCAGCCGCAAGGGCCCTGGCGACTTCGTCTCGATAGCCGACAAGCGCGCCGAGCAGACGATCGTCGAGGAGCTGCGCAATGCGCGCCCCGACTGGGGCATGCTCCTCGAGGAGGGCGGCGAGATCGAGGGCAACCCGGACAAGCCGCGCTGGATCGTCGATCCGCTCGATGGAACGACGAACTTCCTTCACGGGATTCCGCATTTCTCGATCTCGATCGCCGTCGAGGAAAAAAAGCCGGGCGGCGGGACGGAGATCACGCAGGGGCTCGTCTATCAGCCGCTGACCGACGAGAGTTTCTGGGCCGAGAAGGGGCGAGGCGCGTGGCTTCATGACGCCAGGCTTCGAGTCTCGGCGCGGCGCGACCTCGCGGATAGCTTGATCGGCACGGGGATTCCGTTCCTCGGCCGCGGCGATATCCCGGAATGGTCGAAAATCTACAATGCCGTCGCGACGCAGGTCGCCGGCATTCGCCGGTTCGGCTCGGCCGCGCTCGATCTCGCCTGGGTGGCCGCTGGTCGAATGGACGGTTTTTGGGAAGACGACCTCGACCTATGGGATGCGGCGGCGGGCGTGCTGCTGGTGCGTGAAGCGGGAGGGTTCGTGACCGACTATCGAGGTTCCGATCGGGCGTTCGAGCGCGGCGAATTCGTCGCGGGCTCGTCGGCGATCCACTCCAAGCTGCAGAAATTGATCGCCGGGGCTTTGCGCTGATCGGCCTGCTGGTCCTTGCTGCAGCGGCGGCCGTGCAGCCGCAACCGATTCTTGCCATCGATCCCAAGCACCGTCTCGTCGAGGGCGTCGCCAGCGACGGCTCGACGATTTGGGTCTCGAGCGTGCTCGACCGTCAGATCCTCGCTTGCCGAACGGACTGCAGGATCCTCGCCACGCTTCCTGCCGGGCTCCATCCTTTTGCAATCGCGTGGGATCATGCACGCCAAAGGCTGTGGGTTGCGGCGGATTGTCCTTCGGGCGTAGCGGGGATTCAGCCTTGCGATCGTGGCGCGTTGATCGGGCTGAACTCGCACGGAAGGATCATGACGCGCGTCGCTCCGTTCACGGGCAGCTTTCATCCCGGGGACGTTTCCGCCTCGCCTGCCGGCGTGTTCGTCAGCGACGGTCAGAACGGCGCGGTTTACGGCTATGGGAAGGAAGGCCGCGGACTCCTCCGGGTTTCCCGGTCCAACGGCAAAAGCGCACAAGGAACGGCGACGGACGCAGAGGCCAAGCACCTGCTCGTCGCGGATTACAGCGAAGGGATCGCAAGGATCGAGCTTGCGACCGGCGCGCGGACACTCTTGCCGGGCGCGGGTGGAACGCCCCTTCGCGGGATCGACGGGTTGGTTCGATGCGGTTCGACCTTCTACGGCATCTACAACGGAACGGCTCCAGGGGCGCTTTTGGCGATCAGGCCCGCCGATACTTCGGTCAACGTGGAGAAACCGCTCGGCGAGACCCCGCTCATCGATCCAACCCAGATCGCCTATGACGGGAAGCGGTTGCTGATCGTTGCGAATTCCGGTTGGGCCGACATCGAAAAGCCGGACTTCGCGCGTCCTTCGGGCGCAACGATCCTTTCTCTCCCGCTATCGGCCGACTGTACCGTGCAATAAGGACGGATTTCGCCCTTTCGCGGGTGTTGCGGCACTCGGCTCCCTGTCCTAGAGGGGCGCCAAGTTTTCAGCCCCCGGAGTATTTCCCTTGGCAAGCGTCGCCGCCGGCTACCTGCCGATCCTGCTGTTCCTGATTATCGCGCTGGGCCTCAGCACGGCGTTCGTCGTGCTGCCGATGATCGTGGCGCGCTTCACCGGCGCGCATCGGCCGGATCCGGCCAAGCTCAGCGAATATGAATGCGGGTTCCCCGCCTTCGAGGATGCTCGTGCGGAGTTTGATGTGCGTTTCTATCTCGTCGCGATCCTGTTCATTGTGTTCGACCTGGAGGCGGCGTTCCTCTTTCCCTGGGCCGTCAGCCTGAACTTCACCAAGTGGACGGGCTGGGCGGCAATGGTCGTCTTCCTGATCGAGCTTGGCCTCGGCCTCGCTTATGCGTGGAAGAAGGGAGCGCTCGAATGGGAGTGATGCTCCGCCCCGACGAAGATCCGATGCCGAATGAGAATGAGCTCGCGCGGCTGGCAGGGCTCGTTCCGGGGGACATCGACCGGAAGCATCTCGAGGAACTTCGGCGCAACCTCGACGAGAAGGGTTTCATGGTCACGACGGCCGAGGACCTTTTCACCTGGGCGCGAACCGGCTCGCTGTGGTGGATGACCTTCGGTCTCGCCTGCTGCTGTCTCTTATACACATCTGACGCTGCCGACGACAATTAAGCCGTGGTG
>JBKPJK010000024.1:0-2569 GCA_046730635.1 Pseudomonadota bacterium
CTCTTCGCATAAGCCGCGTCGCCCTCGAACTTGAGGTGCTCGGTTGCACTCCATTTCAAGTTCGCGCCGGCCTGGTTCGTCTGGATGACGGCCTTCGACTGGTTGGCGTTGAAATCCATCGGCGTGCCGAACTGGTTGAAATCGATCACCGAGCCGTTGGAATCATATTTGACGTTGCGAAGATCGTCTCCGTTGAACCAGGCGGCGTAGCCGTAGCTGTTCGACCTAATCTTTTGCCTCGAGAAATTGTCGTCGAGAGTGAACAGAAGATTGTCGTCCGGCCGCCACTGGAGGGCGATACGGCCGTCGAACCGCTCATCGGAGGTCGTCACCTGCTCGGCGCCGTTCTGCTGCGGGAACCAGCCCAGCAACGTCTTCCGATTGTTCGGGTCGGCCCATGCCGGGCTAGTGGGATCGCTCGTTGGAACGCATGTCAGGTTGATCGGACCCGACTGACACGGCGCGAAATGGTTTCCGATCCATCCGGGGATGAAGACGTGGTTCGCCTTAGTGTCTTCTCGAGTGTAGGTCGCGTCCGCCAGGATCCCGAAAGTACCGTGAGCAAAGGTGTCGCTAATCAGCAGACCAGCTCTTGGCCGAACATGTTTGTCGCGCGACTGAAGCGAACCGCCGAGGAATGCTGCGACCTTGAGGCCTGAATAATCGAACGGCTTGGGCAGCAGAACGTTGATCGTCGCGCCGATCGCACTCGTTGAAAGCTCAACGTCGGGAGTCTTGAGTACGTTGATCTGGCCGATGAAATCCGCGCCGACGGTTGTAAAGTCGACTGCACGGCTGGGATTGCCGTTCCGATCCAGGCCGACCGTCGAAATGTGACGACCGTCGTAGAGCGTGTCGTTGAAGTCGCCACCGAAGCCGCGAACCGTGATTCCGCTCGCCTCGCCGCGCGCGCCGACGCGCTGAATCGAAAGTCCAGGGATGCGTTGCAGCGCGTCCGCCACATTCGCGTCGGGGAATTTGCCGATGTCTTCGGCGGAGATGGTGTCCATCACGCCCGGGGCGTTGCGCTTCGCGTTGAGATTTCGCTGAAGCGAACCACGAATGCCGGTGACGATGATGGCCTGCGCTTGATTGTTCTCGTCGGTCGAGGGTGCTGCTGGTCCGGCGGGGTCGGCAGGCTGCACGCCCGCGTCAGTGGCCGTGGGGGCTGTGGGAGCCGTCGCCGCGGCCGCCGTAGAAGCTGTGTTGCTCGAAGCCGCGTCGGCGAGCGCCAATTGCGGGGCTTTGTGATGTGCACGTTTCGTCGAATGCGCGTCGGCAGGCGTCGCCGCGATGAGCGCCAATAGGCTCGGCGTGCAGGCCAGCATCAACCGGCTCGAGCGGAAGCCGATACGAGATTTTACGATTTCAATTGAAGCTCCGCGAGCCATCACGCCCCTCCTGTTCGACGGGCCGCCAACCGTTCGGTTGCGGGCTCCCGCCCCTGCTTGCGAGCCGCGATTCCCCTGGAGAAAAGATAAGCGCGTGCAACGCCCCCGAAGCAGCGCAATTGACCTCTCCCCATGAGTCTTGCGACCCATATCGATCATATCATAGCTGTTAGCGCTATCAACATAAAAAAGTCTGAGTAAATTCTGTGCCATGGCGCGGATGGCGCGCGTTCCGCTATTGGCAATGCGGGGAGGAAAGAATGGCACGAGTCGAGCTGCTGAGTTCAGAAGAACACCGCGAACTTCGTTTGCAACGAAAACCCGTCGGCGTGCATCATTTCGTACAGATCATGCCGTCCGAATTTTTGGCCGCCGCAGCTTGCTGTCCGATCCTGTTTACGAAGAACGCAGAGACCGGCCGATTCATCGCGGGGGCCATGTTCGGATTTCGCCCCGACGAAGATTTGATTTCACACGACCCAGGTGCAAGCCGCGCCTTCTCTCCGATCGAACTGGAGCGGCAAGGTTTCTTCATTTCCGACGAGAATATCGCGGTCGATCTCGAGCATCCGCGTGTTAGCGATAACTCCGGCGATAGACTGTTCGACGACAGCGGTGAACCTCAAGAGCCGATGCAGCGCATTCAACGGGCTCTCGGCCTGCTCAAACGTGGCACCGAGGAAACGGACACATTCATTCAAACGCTGCTCGATTTGCGCCTGATAGAACCGATCGACATTTCGCTTCGCTTTGACGACGGCGAACAACTGCGATTGGACGGACTCTATACCGTCAGCCTCGATGCGCTTCATGAGCTCGACGACGCGAGCGTTCTAAGACTGTTTCGAAACGGCTATCTTCGGCTCGCTTATTGTGTTGCGGAATCGCTCAAGCAGATTCCCATCCTCGCCCACCGGCGTAATCAGCGGCTCGCCGGGGCTGCTTGAGATCCCATGCCGACTTCGATCCGCGAAATTGCTGCGCACGAACTGACCCCGGGTCAATTCAATGTCGATGTCGCGGAGCACTGCGCGCCGGTGATCTTGCGAGGCTTGTGTAGCAACTGGCCGGCGGCGGTCGCTGCAGCAACGTCGTGGGAGGCATTGAGCGAATACCTTTCCCAGTTCGATTCCGGAAAGGTCGCGGAGGCGTTCGTCGGTGAGCCGGCGATCGAAGGC
>JBKPJK010000025.1:0-1605 GCA_046730635.1 Pseudomonadota bacterium
GTGCTGGGACTTGCCGCCGCGCTGCGCCACCGCTTCGGCCAGCCAATCCGAACCCCGAGTCCGCTCGACCGTCCCGCCCTGGTAAACCGGGTCGGGCAAATAGAGCCGATCGCCGGCTGCCATTCCTTCGGCAAGGCTCTCCGCAAGCTCCTCGCCCATTTTCGAAAGCGGTCCGTAGCCGTGTGGCTGGAACATGATCAGCAGACGTCCAGGCTGGGCCCGCATCGTCGCGAGCGTTGCCTCGATCTTGTCGGGGTTGTGAGCGAAATCGTCCACGACCGTGATGCCACCCGCTTCGCCGACGGTCTCCAGCCGGCGCTTCAGACCCTCGAACCTGCCGAGGGCCGCGACGGCGTCCTCGATCCGCAGACCGAGCGCTCGTGTCGCAGCGATCGCTGCAAGCGCGTTTGAAGCATTATGCCGGCCGGGGACCTGAAGCCTGACCTCCCGTCTATCCCCCTCGGCGTGCAGCGTGAACGCCACCCCGCCCTCGAACAGCTGCAGGTCCTTGCCCATGAAATCGGCCTTGGGAGCATCGAGCCCGTAGCTGATGACTTTCTCCGGAACGGCCTCGGCCAGCGCGCGGGTCTCGGGATCGTCGAGGTTGAGGACGGCCTTGCGGGCGGACAGGAGGAAGCCCGCGAACAGGCGCCTGAGCTCCTCCATTTCCTTATGGTCGAGGCTGACGTTGGTCAGGACTGCGATCTCGGGACGGTAAAGCGCGATCGACCCGTCGCTCTCGTCGACCTCGCTGACGAACAGCTCGGGGTCGCCCACCAGGGCGCTGGCAAAGGGCGCCGAGGGCGTGACGAAATTCTTCATCACCGCGCCGTTCATCACCGTCGGCTGGCGATGGCAGGCATGCAGGATCCACCCGATCATGCCCGTGACGGTCGACTTCCCGCTGGTCCCGCCGATGGCGATGCTGTGATGGGCTGCGTTGAGAAGCTTCGCGAGGAATTCGGGCCGGGTGCAGTGTTTCAACCCCAGTTCTTTCGCTCTGACGACGTCGGGAACCGTGGGCTCGACCGCCGCCGAGGTCACGAGCGTCATTCCCTCCTGAAGGCCGGAGCCGTCCTGCGGGAACAGCTGGATCCCGAGCGACCGCAGATAGTCGAACTTGTGCGGGGTGCGGCCCGCGTCGAGCGAGCGGTCCGAGCCCGCGACGCGGGCGCCGCCGGCGCGGACGATGCTCGCCAGCGGTAACATCCCGCTGCCGCCGATGCCGCTGAAGAAAACCGGAGAATCGATCATGAGCGCGGCCCTATTGGCCGGACGCCCGGGGAGCAAGCGGAGGCGATTCGCGGAGTTGCGCGACGAGCCCGGCGAAAGTTCGCCGGCGTTCCAGCCTCGAGGGTGACATGCGTACGCGACCGCTTGGAAACCGGGCTGCTTCCACCTCTTCCACTTGGGCCCCCTGGACCGATGAGCCGGCGGCCCCCTTTTCAGCGGCGATCCAGGCGGCAGCGAAGGCCGGATCGCGGGCCTTCAGTGTGTAGGCCGCCTTGCGGCTCATGCCGCCCCGCGACGCGGGCGGCGCGGTCGCGATAGAAAAGGCAAGAGAGGCAGCCCCCCGACTTGAAGGATCGGCATCTCGGTCGAAGC
>JBKPJK010000026.1:0-2387 GCA_046730635.1 Pseudomonadota bacterium
AAATAGCGCGGCTCACCCGAGAGAGATTCCTGCGAAGGCGTCGGCTCCGGGCTCAGCTTAGCCGTCTCGGTTTGGGCACTTTCCAGCGGCTCTGCGTGCAGGGCTTCAATGTGGCTATCGCGGTTCACGTGCGGTCGTTAATCTGAAACAGAGGCTTGTTACATTGTTGTGACGAAGAATGGTATGACACCGGGGCAGTCCCGGAAACATGGGGAGATTGCCGCGTGGCCAAGGCAAAGAAAAAGAAGAAGAGCGGCGGCGCCTCGGCGTCCGCGAGCAACGCCTCGGCGAAGGTGACCAAGCGCCTTCGGGATATCTCACAGAACCCGATGGCCACCGAAGTCGTCGCGGCGACCTTGGTTGCTGCCGCTGCGGCGCTCCGCGATCCGAAGAAGGCCAAGGCGCTTGCTCTCGAGGCAGCCGACGATCTCAAGAAAGCTGCCAAGTCCGGAGTCGACGGCGGCGCTCTCTGGCAGCTTGCTCTGGATGTGGCTCGCAAGAGCATCGATCAGATCGGCAAGGAGACCGGAGCGAAGAAAGCCAAGAAGGCGAAGAAGGCCGGCAAGAAGAAGTGACCTCGTCCTGCGAGCGGCTCTATCTGGAAGACCTGCATGTCGGCCAAAGCTGGGTCAGCCGCCCGCACCCGATCGACGCCGAGCAGATCGTAAAGTTCGCCGAGGAGTTCGATCCTCAGCATTTCCACCTCAGTGAGGAGGGCGTCGTCGGCACCCTGTTCGGCTCTCTTGCAGCGAGCGGCTGGCACACTGCCGCAATCACCATGCGACTTCTCGTCGAGAGCGTTCCGCTCGCGGACGGGCTGGTCGGGGCGGAACTTGAGCTTGCCTGGCCGAAGCCCACACGGCCGGGGATGACGCTTCAGGTCTTCAGCGAGATCGTCGACATCAAGCCGTCGCGTTCGAAGCCGAACATGGCCATCGTCACCATGCGCAACGAAACCCGCAACCAGGACGGCGACGTGCTTCAAATCTTCAAGGTGAAGATGCCCGTGTTCAAGCGTCCTAACGCCTAGACCTCAATACTGGCCGTACCGGCCCCTGACGCTGTCGAGCAGCCTGGCGGTGTAGTATCCGACGCCATCCTTGAACACCGTCTCGACCTTTTCGATGTCGTTGATGTTCGCGGCGGGGTTGCCGCGGATCACGATGAGGTCTGCATTCTTGCCCGGAGCGATCGTGCCGATGCGGTCGGCGAGACCCAGATAGGTCGCGCCGTTAAGAGTCCCCACGCGGATCGCCTCGAGTGGAGTGAAGCCGGCTTCGACCAGAAGCTCTAGTGCGCGCTGGTCGCCGAAACCGGGGATGACCCCGCCGTTTCCTGTCGGGTCCGGTCCCGCAAGCAGAAGCCCACCGGCGAGGAAGAATTGCCGCTCCAACGCGAGGTCATTCTTGAACGCCTCGCTGAATGCCTGCGCTCGCGGGGTCCCTGCGCGGCTGACGACAAGGTTGCGGGCATAGAGGTAGGCTTCGCGCGCCTGCGGCGTCAGCACGGCCATCGCCTCCGGATTCAGAGGCGCGTGAAGCGGTACGCTCTGCTCGAACACCGGCAGAGTCGAAGTGACGGCCACTTTCCGGTCGACCAGCAGCTTCACCAGCGCATCGGCTTCCGCGCTACCCGGCTTCATGGCCAGCAGGGTGGGCGTGCCCGAACCCTCCGAGCATTTGTCCGGCTTCTTGCCCGGGTCCAGCTGCGTATTGACGAAGAAGCCATGCTCCAGATCGTCGATCCCGAGCGCCGCCGCTTCGGGATAAGTGATCGAGCAAAGATGCCCGGTGATCTTCAATTTCCGACGATGGGCCTCGTCGATCGCCGCCTTCAGCTGCGCGCGGGTGATGTTCATGTACGCTTTGAACGAGGTCGCGCCCTGGTCCGCCCAGAAGGCGACCGTTCGCCGCGCGTCCTCGGGCGAGGTGATCTGGTGCATCTGGATGAACGGGCTGTTCGGCCCTTCGAGATAAGGCGCCGTCACGTCCATGTGCGGGCCGATCAGCTTGCCGGCATCGATCTGCGTCTTGATGTTGATGTCGGCATAGGGCTCGACGCTTCCCGTCGTGCGCATCGTCGTGACACCGTTCGCGAGATAGAGACGCGGAGCACTGAAGGTCATCTGCGGAACGACGAGGGGGTCTTCGGAATGGCCGGACGCGTCGAGGTTCGGCCGCGCGATGTAATAGAGGTGATCATGCATGCCGACGATACCGGGCATGACGCTCGCGCCGCTGAGGTCGATGCTTCGATAGCCCGCCGGGACTGGGGTCGACGCCGGCTGGACGCCCGCGATCTTCCCGCCGTCGATCAGGACGCTCTGGTCCTCGACGGGCGCCGCGCCGGTCCCGTCGATCACCCGCACGTGGGCTGTCTCTTATACA
>JBKPJK010000027.1:0-2942 GCA_046730635.1 Pseudomonadota bacterium
CCTCGCGGGCGTCGATCAGGAACAGCGCCGCATCGGCTTCGCGGACCGCCGCTTCGGTCTGGATGCGCATTCGGCCCGGCAATGTCTGGGCATCCTCATCTTCGAATCCGGCAGTATCGATCACTCGGAAATCGAGCCCGACGAGGCTCGCTTCACCCTCGCGCCGATCGCGAGTCACGCCCGGACGATCGTCGACCAGCGCCAGCCGCTTGCCGACGAGGCGGTTGAACAGCGTCGATTTACCGACGTTGGGCCGGCCGACAATGGCGACGGTTGGCAAAGGCATGGGGTCATGTACCCCCGCCCGAGCAGGGGTCCAGTCCTATCTGTACGCGTGCAGCTGGCCGCGGTCGTCGAAGATGTAGAGCGTATTGTTGGCGACCACCGGTGCCAGGCTTGCACCCGATGGAAGCCGCGTCTGCCCCTGGAACGCGCCAGTCGTCGGATCGACGAAGATCAACGCTCCGTTCGAACCGGTGACGATCAGCCGGCCGCCGGCGAGCACCGGTCCGGAATATTCGATCTCACCCTTCTTCGACTTGGCCTTCAGGAACTCCGGCAGCTGATTGATCCAGCGGATGTGGCCGTTCGCGCGAGCGATGCACAGCAGCTTCGCATCGTCCGTGATGACGAATACCCAGTCGCCCGCGACCCACGGCGTATCGATGCCCGCGATGTTGAGCTCCCACAGGCGCTGGCCCGTGAGGATGTCCAAGGCGACCATACGCCCGCCCTGCCCGACCGCGAACACCTGTCCGCTGTCGATCACCGGATCGGCGTCGACGTCGGACAGAGAGGAGACGCTGGTCCGGATGCTCGTACGCTGGAGGGTATCGGACCAGACCTGGCGGCCGTTCTCATAGCGGTAGGCATTCAGCTCACCCGAGGAGAAGCCGGCGACCACCGTTCCTTGTCCGACGGCCGGCGATGCCGAGCCGAACACGCCTGCGATCTCGAGCGAGGCCGCCTGCGACCAATTGGTCGCTCCGTTGGTTTCGTTGAGCGAGTAGATCTGATTGTCCTGGCTGATCACGTAGATCGCGCCATTGCCCACGCTCGGAGCGCCGCGCAGCGGTCCGCCGGGGCGCACCTGCCAAAGCTTGCCACCGTTCCGGACGTCGAGAGCGACCACGTAGCCGAGCCCGTTGGTCGCGTAGATCCGGCCATTGTCGTAGGCGATTCCGCCCCCGTACATCGCCGCCTGATCGCCGCGGTCGGTCGGCGTGGGCGTCGCCCATGCCTGGCCGCCGGTATTGGCGTCGAACGCTCGCACGGTTCCGAGCGTATCGATCGTGAAGATCCGGCCGTTAGCGACGATGGGAGCCGACTCGAGCCGCGCCGTCACGCTGCTGCCGCGCCCGCCGTTCACCGAGAAAACGCGGTTCAGAGTGCCGCCCAGCGCCAGCTGTCCGACCGACTTGGAGGCGTTGCCGCCGGACTGAGTCCAGTCCGAGTTCGCCACCGCCGGCGGAAGGTTCATCGGCAGAGCCGCGGTCGCCGGGTCGATCTGAACGTCGCTCTCGCTAGTGAGTACGGCGATGCGCTGTCCCAGGACGGGCGTCGACGGCCCCTTCTTCTTGAAGACGCTGCAACCGCTCGCCGCCAGGGCCGCGGCGACCATCAATGCGATACGGAAACTTTTATGCTTGATCATCGGCGGTCCTACTGGGCCGGAGGGAGAGCCGCACTCGCGTCCACGCCAAGACTGCTGGCGATCTGGACTGCACGTGCGCGGATTGGATCGGGAACGGCCTTGTCCTTGGCAATCGCTGCGAAGAGTTGGGCCGCCTGGCCGGACTGGCCCTGCTTGATCAGCGCAAGCGCCGTCATTTCGCCGGCGGTCCCGAACCACGGGGTGCCTGGCTTGGCCAAGGGCTGAAGCCGCGCGATCACCTGCTGAGGCTGAAGAGAGTCGAATTCGATCGATGTCTGCCGCAACAGCGCGGCGTCCCGGTAAGGCTGCGGCAGGGAGCTGTCCTCGGCGATCTCACGATATTTCGCGGTCGCAAGCTTCAGGTCGTTCTGCTGGACGGCAAGCGCGGCCCGCGTGAACATCGCCGTGGCCCGAACGGCCTTGCTTCCGCTCTCCGACATGGCGTCGAGCTGCTTGGGCGCGTCGCCGGTGGTTCCGGAGCCGATGTTCTTGAACACCTCGGCCAGCTGCTCGGCCTGTTGCTCGGAACGCTGGACCTTGTGCTGCTGCCACCAGATGAAGCCGCCGCTGGCGAGCAGGAACAGGGCGATCACGACGCCAAACAGGGCACCGTACTTCTTCCCGAAATCGCGCAGCCGGTCGCGACGCAGATTCTCATCCACCTCGCGAAGGAATGTCTCGTTATACTCGGGGGGCTCCGCCAAATCGTCCTCAGAGCAAAGTGGATGAAACTGCCGAACGCTTCCTTCCCCGCGTGAGCTGAACGGAAGCTGGCGGCGCATCGTCTAGCGGCTGTCGCGGGAAACGCAAAGCGGGATTAGCCCTTGGGCCGGTAGGTCTGGTCGCCGGTGGGAAAGGCCCGGGACCGAACCTCGTCGGCATAAGCACGTGCCGCTTCGCCGATCCTCCCCGCCAGGTCGTCGTACCGTTTCACAAATCGAGGGGTCCGCTCGAACATTCCGAGCATGTCGTCGATGACCAGCACTTGTCCGTCACATTCGGCCGAGGCGCCAATACCGATGATCGGCACGTCGACGGCGTTCGCGATGCGCGTGGCGACCTCCTCCATCACCCCTTCGACGACCATGCAGAATGCGCCGGCGCGCGCGATGGCGATCGCATCTTCTTCGATGTGCTGGGCCTCGTCGACGCTCTTGCCGCGGGCGCCATAGCCGCCGAGGACGTTGACCGCCTGCGGGGTGAGGCCGACGTGGCCGATCACCGGGATGCCGCGGCTAGAGAGGAGCTCAACGGTCGGAGCCATCGCCTGCCCGCCCTCGAGCTTCAC
>JBKPJK010000028.1:0-2088 GCA_046730635.1 Pseudomonadota bacterium
ATCTTTTTGACCGGTTTAGCCATATCCCTAGGCAACCGAAAACTCCGGGGGTGTCAATGAATTATGGCACCCCCGGCGGGGGAAGAATTCAGTTACCGCGCTCCGGCGCCGGAGGGGGCGGCGGAGGCGGCGGTGCCGGACAGGCGTCCGTCGCCGCAATCACCGATCCGTCCGCGCAGGTTTGCGTTGCAGGAGCCGGCGGAGGTGGCGGCGGCAATGGCGGCGGCGGCGGAGGTGGAGGAAGCGACGGCGCCAGGTGGAAGCGAATGCCGGCTGTGTACCGTCGTCCGTAATTCCAGATATCCAGCGGCTGGTCGCTAAACCGACCATGCGTGCTGAAATCGGAGTTGTTGATGTTCGTCACCTCACCGAAAATTGTGAACTGCCGCGTGATATCGTAGCTCGCCGACGCGTCGACCTGCAGCTGCTTGTCGACGTACACGGGTTCTGCACCGAACGTCCCTCCCTGCGCCTGTCCGAGGCCGAGCAGGTACGAGTCCCGCCAATTGACCGCGACGCGCGCCTGGAAGCCGTGCTTGTCGTAGAAGCCGACGAAGTTCGCCGAGTTCGCAAGGCCGGTGATCGCGAAGGCGCTGCCGCTGACATCGCTCGTCGGGAATTTGCGATTGGTGCCCACGAAGGTGGCGTTCGCCTGCACGCCGAAGCCGCTGTTGCCGAACACGTGCTGCAGCGCCAACTCGACGCCGTACACGTTCGCGTCAGACCCGTTGACCTGCTTGGTGATGTTGAAGATCGCCTCCTGGCCGGTGAACGGATCGATGATCCCCGGGAAGCTTTGCTGAACGACACCGCCAACGATGAAGTCGGTCAGGTGCTTATAGAAGCCATTGACCGAAACGTAGGAGTTCGGCGCATAATACCATTCGACGCCAGCATCGAAGTTATCCGACAAATATGGCTTCAGGTCGGGGTTTCCGCCGCTGCCCGACAGCGAACCTCGTCGCAGCGATCCGAAGTTGATCGTCGGCTTGAGATTCGGAAGCAGCGGACGAGTCAAGGTACGCGATGCGTCGAGCCGGAAAATGAGGTCCGGAGTGACGTCCAACTTCAGGTCGAAGCTCGGCAACAGGTTCGAGTATTTCGACTTGTCCTTGATCGGCCCGAACGCAAAGGTCGGAGTGATCAGTGTCGGGTCATTGGGGCTGACTGTAAGATCGGTAATGGTCGAACCGATCGCGCCCACATCGACGTGAGTTATCTCCTCACGAAGCCCGGCGTTGAAGTGGAGCGGCATGCCCGCAATTTCGGTCAAGAAATTCGCTCTCAGGAAGAATGAAAGCGTCTTTTCCCGAACGTCGAGAACGCTGCCGTTGTCGAAGCCAGGCGCGGTGTTGTGACCGGCAGCTTCGAGCGCGTCGTAGATTGCGTAAGGATCGTAGACCACGAACCCAGGCGCAAGCGCGCTGTTGCCATAGCCTGGAATGAAACCCGAGGTGCTTACCGTCCCATGGAACGCAGCGGTCGGCAGCGGCCACAAGCCGCCGGTGCGACCGGATGGTGCGCCATACCCGGCGAACGAGGCGAACACACCATTCGCGAACGTGTTTTCGTTTTCCGTATGGAACTTGTCTTCGACGTACTGACCACCGAAGGTGAGGTTGAAGTTATCCGATTCCCAACGACCGAGCAGTTTTGCCTGCTTCACGATGTCGGTATTGTAATTGCGGAAGCGCACGATGACGTGCGAGCCCATCTGCGACGTGTCGAGGAATTGCGAAACATTGTTCGCCGGCCCGACATCGTGAATGGTGGGCAGATCGCTGCTGCTGGGCCCGGTGATCAAGACGCCGGTCGGTGCTCCCAGAACGCTGGTGACGCATCCGCCGGAGCTCGTAAATTGAGCCCCCAAAGTCGCGCAACGCGGGTCGAGGGGACCAAGATTTTGCCCCGGGTTGGTCGGATCGGGGATGTTGTTGTACCCGCCGTAACCAATATCCATGCTGTTGTTGAAGCCATCGTGTCCGGGATTGAAGATCGCCTTGTCCCAGGAGGCGTCGCCCTCGACCTTGAGATGCAACGACGCATCCCATTTCATATTGAGGCCGACCTGGTTCCTCTGGTTCACCG
>JBKPJK010000029.1:0-5315 GCA_046730635.1 Pseudomonadota bacterium
GGCAAATGGTGCGACTATCTCGAATATTGTGATCGCTTCTTCTGGGCGGTGCCACCGTATCTCGCCACGATCCTCGAGGAAGAGCGTTATCTTCCGCGCGAGGCCGGGCTGATTGTCGCCGATCGTTACGATGCTGCCGTAATGCGTGAGGCTGCACACCGTCCCCTCGCGCCGGCGCGCAGAAAGGCTGAGCTCCTGCGCTTTGCACGGCGGGCTGCGCGGCGCCTGTCGGCACAGGTCGATCCCTCGCTGGGCGAGGCGACCTGACGCCTAGTGCGAAGTCGGTTTCGGCTTCTTTGCGTCGATCAGCTGGAGGATGTCCCGCGAACGTGTGTCGCGAGTGGCATAATCGCGTGCGGAATAGCCCGCGGCCGTATCGGTCTTGTCGGGGTCCGCGCCATGCGCGAGCAACTCGCGAACGATCGGTGTCTGGCGCTGTTGGACGGCCGCGATCAGCGCGGTCTCGCCCATCTTGTTCGTGGCATCGACCCTCGCGCCCATATCGAGCAGCCAACCGACCGCCTCGTCGAAACCGAGGCGCGCCGCGATGATGAGCGGGGTATCGCCACCTTTGCCGGAAATGTTCGGGTCTGCGCCCTTGTTGAGAAGGAACCCGGTCCACTCGGGGTCGCGCCGCGCGACTGAGATGATCAGCGCCGTATTGTTGTCGCCGTCACGTGCGTTGAGGATCGCCGGGCTCGGGTTGTCGCCCATCGCTTCTTGGGCCTTGGTGCCGTCGCGTTCCTTGACCGCCTGGACGAAAGCCAGTCCTTGGTAGCCCGCGCCCATTTGTGCTGCGGCCGGCGCAGCACAGGCGAGCACTGCGGTAGCGATAATTGCAAAGCTGATTTCTTTCACGATCTTACGCCCTGACATCCCGCTTGATCACCCGCCGTTAGCAGAGCAAGGCTGCCTTTGTCATGAATGCCTCCACGCCATTTTGGGAGAAACCGCTAGCCGCGCTCGATCGCGGCGAGTGGGAGGCACTGTGTGACGGATGTGGGAGATGCTGCGTCCACAAGCTTGAAGATGAAGAGACGGGCCTTCTCTATCCGACCAACGTCGCTTGCAAGTTGCTCGATCGAAGGAATGGCACCTGCATCGATTACAAGCATCGGATGAAGCGCGTCGCCGACTGCGTGAAGCTCGATCGCAAGAACCTGTCCGGCCTCGACTGGCTGCCGGACACTTGCGCCTATCGCCTCCGCGCGGCCGGTAAGCCACTACCGGAGTGGCATTATCTCCTTTCCGGCAGTCGGGAGACCGTTCACGAAGCGGGGCAGTCGACGCGAGGCTGGACGGTGAGCGAAGAGGACGCGGGCGAGCTCGAATATCATGTGGTCGAACGCCCGCTCTGAAGCTGCACTGGAAGCTGCGCTTCCGGTCCCGATCGAGATCCGTCCAATCCGAAGCGCACGCCGCCTGCGCCTTCGCTTCGACGAGAGCAGTGGTACGCTCAAATTGACCTGCCCGGCCCGGACGAGCCGGCGCTCGGCGCTTGCGTGGGCGCTTGACCAGGGCGAATGGATCGATGCGCAGCTGGCACGTCGGTTGGCGCCGGAGCCGTTCGAGTCAGGGGCGTCGATTCCGATCGAAGGCCGCGAGACTCGCATCGTTTGGACCGAAAAGGCGGTACGCACGCCGTGCCTGGTCGGAGATGAGCTGCGGTGCGGCGGGGCCCAAGCCGGCCTGTCTCGACGAGTGGAATCCTTTCTGAAGGCTCATGCGCTCAAGATCATGTCGGATGAGGTAGCTGAGTTCTCGGCCCTTGCCGGAGTCGCAGCAGGGGCCGTCACTGTCGGCGACGCGGGGACACGTTGGGGCAGTTGCTCATCGGCCGGCCGCATCCGGCTAAGCTGGAGACTGATTCTCGCTCCTCCCCAGGCCCGCCGCTACGTGGTGGCGCACGAAGTTGCGCATCTCAGGCACCTCAACCACGGTCCCAAATTCAAGGCGCTAGAAGCCGAGCTGTTCGGTCCTGGCCTATCCGAGGCCAGAGCGATCCTAAGACGTATAGGACCGAGGCTGCGACGGATCGGCCGGAGGGTTTGACGGCTCCTCACCCGGCCGGGGTGGCGGCGCCGGCTGGGGCTGCGGTGGCCGCGGCTGCTGCGGTTGCTGTGGCGGGAAAGCCCGGTCCAAATCCTGCTGCGTCGGCTCGCCGGTGCCGTCGGGGCGAACCATCGGCTCCTGTTGCGGAGTCCCAGGTTGAGCGGGAGGCATGACGATGGGCATTCCGTTCTCGTCGACCATCGGCTGCACGGCGTTCGCGTCCACCGTCGTGTCGCCGTAGACTTCTTCCTCCGGTGTGAGCTGCCAGTCGGGGATCGGCACCTGCGTGTCGAACTGCTCGGGCGGACGATTGGCGACTGCCACCGCCATGAAATCGTGGAACGCGCGAGCCGGGGCTGTACCGCCCTGGAGGCCCGCGACCGTCCGCGCATCGTCCCGGCCCATCCACACGCCCGTCGTCAGCCCGCTCGAGAAGCCGATGAACCAGCCGTCCTTGTTCGAGCTGGTCGTACCCGTCTTCCCGGCCACGGGACGGCCGATCTGGGCGGCGCGGCCCGTGCCGCTAAGCACCGCCGACTGCAGGAGATCCGTCATCTCCGCCGCGACCCAAGGCGCCACCAGAACCCGATTCTCGTCGTTCTCGTGATTGTACAGCAGGCGCCCGTCGGCCGTGACGACCTTGCGGATTGCATAGGGCGTGACCGCGACGCCCTTGTTCTGGACCTCCGCGAAGGCGCGCGTCATCTCGATCAGGCGCACGTCGCTGGTTCCGAGCACCATCGATGGGAAGGTCGAGATCGGCGTTGTGATTCCGAAACGCCGCGCCATGTCGGCGATTGTCGAAAAGCCGAGCTGCTCACCGATCTTCGCACTGATGGTGTTGATCGAGCGGGAAAAAGCTTCGCGCAGCGTGACGGGGCCCAGGTTGGTGCGTGTCGAGTTGCGCGGGCTCCACCCGTCGATCGTCACCGGCTCATCGACGATCGTGTCAGTCGGCTTCATTCCCGACTCGAGCGCCGCCAGATAAACGAAGAGCTTGAATGATGAGCCAGGCTGGCGTGTCGCTTGCGTCGCTCGATTGTAGATTGAATCGACATAATCCTTTCCGCCGACCATCGCCCGGACCGCGCCGTCGCGATCGATCGCCACCAGCGCACCTTGAGCTCCATCGGGCGCGTTGGCGCGTACGGCGCGATCGCCGGCCGCCTGCATCCCCGGGTCGAGCGTGGTCCAGACGTCGATCGGGTCCTGCGTCTGATCGATCAACTGGTCGAGTTGCGGAAGTGCCCAGTCGGTGAAGTAGCGGATGCTGTTGTTGCTAGTGGTCTGCTGGATCCGCACGTCGGCCGGGCGGACCGACGCAGCGACTTCGGGCGTGATGAAGCCGTTGCGGGCCATGGTTTCGAGTACGACGCCAGACCGCGACCGCGCCGCTTCGACGTCCGCAGTCGGCGAGTAATTGGATGGGGCTTTGACGAGGCCGGCGATGATCGCCGCTTCGCCGAGGCTGAGGCGGTCTGCGCCATGACCGAAGAACTTTCGGGACGCGGCGTCGATGCCGTAGGCACCACCGCCAAAATAGACACGATTGAGATAGAGTTCGAGGATCTGATCCTTGCTGAATTTGCGCTCGAGAGCCAAGGCCAGGATCGCTTCCTTGAACTTGCGTCCATAGCTGCGGTTGTTCGTAAGAAAGATGTTGCGAGCGAGCTGTTGCGTGATCGTCGACGTCGCGCTGACCCGGTGACCCTTGACGAAGGCCGAACCGATCGCCCGGCCGATGCCGATCGGATCGACGCCGATATGGCTGCGGAAGCGCCGGTCCTCGGTCGAGATCAAAGCGGCGCGCATTTCCATCGGGATCTGATCGTACGGCAGCCATCTTCTGAAGCTCGGCCCAAGCGACAGCAGGACGGCGCCATTGGCGGCGCGAACGCGAATCGTCTGGCCAAGATCGCTGCGCTTTGTGAGATCCGAATAGCTGGGCAAGTAAGCCGTCGCGACCGCTACGGCGACCACGAGACCGAGGATGCCGAGAAGAGCCGCATAAGCAAGGCTCTTCACAAGCGTCTTGAAAGTCGAGCGCCCCAAAGAGGCGTTGGCAGGGCGCGAACGGGCCATTCAGGAAGGTTGGATAGAAAGCTCAAAGCGATGCGACAAGGGGAGGGCGAGAGGTCGCGCACTCAAGGTTAGCGCCCGATTAACTTGTCCCGGATACATGCCGGTTCCATGCGCACAAGGAGTCTGGCTCTGATGCTCGCAGGGGCGGTTTCGGCGGCTCTACCGCGGCCTGCCGCCGCGCAGTGCCGCTTGTGCACATCGCCGACCACCGCACCCATGCAAAACGGGACCGGCGACGACATTCGGTTGGAGATCGAGACGAACTTGGACTTCGACCGTCTGATCGTTGCCGCAAGCGGCGTCGGCGATGCGACGTTGCGGCCGGACGGATCGGGGTTGGCAACCGGGTCGATCTCCATGGGACCACGCGCGAGGGTCGCGACAGTCATCGTTCACGGCGAGCCGGGCCGTTTGGTCCGGATCGACGTTCCGCGACGGATGGATCTCTTTTCAATCGAGGGGAGCCGGCTCACCTTCGACCAAGTCGAGACGGACGCTCCGGACATGCCGAGGCTCGATTCGGTGGGCAATCTCACCTTTCACGTTGGCGGCCACGTGCGCTTTGCCGGAAACGAAGATGGCGACTTCCGCGGCGATCTGGCGATTACGGTCGATTATCAGTGACCCGGCGCTTGGCGGCGGAAAAAGCTCCGCTTCGAACGAAACCCTAAGTCGGTATTAACCAAGGCTTTGAGGAAAGCCGTAAGCGAGAAGGGTTAATTGCGGCTCCACGGGTGACCGGGGCGAATCGGCCAGCCGCGACAATTTCGTCTCGAACCAGTGGGGAATTCGAATGAACAAGGCTCTTCTCAGCGTGGCGCTCGCCGCGACCGTTCTGACCGGCACGTCCGCGGTTGCCGCTCCGACGTCCGTCAGCAACGGCCCGGTCCAGGCACACGCCACGATCGTCAAGCCGCTGACGCTGAAAAAGGTGTCGGACATGGATTTCGGCTCGATCGTGGTCCAGGACAACGGTACTGCCTCCCTCAGCAACGCGGGCGCGTTGACTTGTCCCGCGACGCTGACCTGCGCCTCGACGGGCACTCCGGCGGAATATACGGTGACCGGCACGAACAACCAGGTCGTATTCATCACCAAGCCGAACGTCACGCTCAACAATCTGACCGACACTACGGCTCCGTCGCTCACGCTCGTGCTGACCGGCCCGACGCAAGTCACAC
>JBKPJK010000030.1:0-2655 GCA_046730635.1 Pseudomonadota bacterium
GAAATCCCGATCCAGATCGGGGTAGCGGTGATCGTGTTCGTCGTCCTGGCCGCCGCATTTTATGCCGGCATGATGGGCGGCGGAGACGTCAAGCTCGCGGCTGCGCTCGCGCTGTGGTTCCCACCCGTATTAACAATCAAGTTCCTTGTCCTGATGTCGATCGCCGGCGGCCTTCTGACGCTTGGGCTGCTGATCTGGCACCGGGCTAAGCACCGGGAAGGACGGCCGGAAATTCCTTACGGGGTGGCGATCGCGTTCGGCGCCCTCGCGATTTTAGCCCAACCATATCTTAACCATTTTGCCTGATGTCTGAGACCATTCAGAGGGCCCTTCTAGGGGAGGCGGTAGCGCCATGGATGTGAAGAAGCTCGCTCTGCTCGTTGGAGCGCTGGTCATTGCGGTGGTTACCGCCATCATGGCCAAGAACATGTTTGCAGGCGCGTCTGCGCCGCAGGCCGCGGCTGCGCCGGCAGTACCGGTCGGACCGAAGGTGCTGGTCGCCAAGAAAGCGCTGCCCGTCGGCACGATCATCGACGCCGACAGCTTCACCTTCCAGCCCTGGCCGAAGGAGTTGATGCAGAGCGCCTATTATGTGGACGGCTCGCCCGACTCCAATCCGGCCAGCCTGGTCGGCCAAGTCGTTCGCTATCCCATCACGGCCGGTCAGCCGGTCACTCGCGGCACGCTCGTCGGGCCGCAGGATCGCGGCTTCCTCGCCGCGGCTCTCGGCTCCGGAATGCGCGCCATCACCGTTCCCGTGAACGTTTCGAGCGGCGTCGCCGGCTTCGTGTTCCCGGGCGACCATGTCGACCTGGTCCTCACCTCGAACGTCGAGGGCGGTGGCGACGGTCCGGCGCTCAAGGTTTCCGAGACGATCATCCGCAACCTTCGCGTGCTGGCGACCGATCAGCGCACCGACGAGAAGGACAAGGATGGGAAGGCGAGTGTCAGGACGTTCTCCAACGTGACGCTCGAGGTCACCCCGCGGATCGCCGAGAAGATCGCCGTCGCTCAGAGCCTCGGCACGCTGTCGCTGTCCCTGCGCTCGATCGCCGACAATGGCGCGGAGCTGGAGCGTGCGGTTGCGTCCGGCGACGTCAAGGTTCCGGAAGGGACCAATCCCGCTCAGGAGAAGCAGATGCTGTTGACGGTGGCCAACCGGCCGATCGACACCAACACGACCTTCTCGACCGGCGGCGACGTCTCGCGCTTCCAGCGCCGGACCGTCCCGGCCCGTCCGCAGCAGATGGCCGACGCCATGGCTGCAATGGGCAAGGGTCTGGGCCAGGCAATCGCAGGAGCCGCGGGTTCGGCCTCTGCAAGTCCGAGCGGTGTTCGCGTCGTTCGCGGCAATCAAGTCAACTGAATTGGTTCGGGTGGGAGCTCGCTAAGATGAAGACTCGCAACATCACCAGCCGGGCCCGCCTCGGCACCGCGCTTACCGCGCTGGCCATCGGCCTCACCGCGGTTGCGGCGCCGACGACGGCAAGCGCCGCCCAGCCCAAGGCCTACGCGTCCGGCGCCTATCGCCCGACCACCCAGGTCCTGTTGAACATCGGCGAGGGCCAGATGATCAACCTGCCGCGCGGCGTATCGAGCGTCTGGACTTCGAACCCGAAGGTCGCCGACGTCTATGTAAATAGCGCGCGTCAGATCAACCTGTTCGGCAAGGACGCCGGAGAGGCGACGGTCATCGCGACTGCTGCCGACGGATCGGTGGTCTATGGCGCGAAGGTTCGCGTGAACCAGAACATCAGCGACATCAACGACATCCTCCACCAGGCAATGCCCGACTCGAGCATCAACGTGCGGACGGTCGGCCAGGTCGCGGTGATCAACGGCACTGTCGCCTCGCCGGAGGATGCGGCTCAGGCGGAGATGCTTGTCAAGGCGGCGCTGAACCCCGGCGTTGACGTGAGCAAGGACAATGCCTCGCTCAACATCGTGCCGGTCAGTCGTCTGAAGGTCGCGACCCCGCTTCAGGTCACACTTAAGGTCAAGGTTGCTGAGGTGAGCCGTGATCTGATGAAGCAGATCGGCGTCAATCTTCTCGCGTCGACGAACGGTGGATTCCGGTTCGGTGTCGCCCAGGGCCAGGGCATTCACCTGCCCGACGTGAGCTGCACAACGAATTGCGAGCCCGCAAAGGTCATTCGCAATCCGCTCGGTACGACTCTCTCGGGCGTCGGCAAGCTGTTCGGCGTGGATATCCTGTCGTCGCTCGATCTCGCGCAGACGGATGGCCTGGTCAGCATTCTGGCAGAGCCGACCCTCACCGCGCTTTCGGGCGAGACCGCCAGCTTCCTTGCCGGCGGTGAGTTCCCGATCCCGGTGTCCCAGTCGCTGGGCGCGGTCACGATCGAATATAAGCAATATGGTGTCGGCCTCGCCTTCACTCCGATCGTGCTCGCGGACGGGCGGATCTCTATGCGCGTGCGGCCGGAAGTGAGCCAACTCTCCGACGCCGGCAGCGTCGTGCTGAACAACTTCAAGGTTCCGGCGCTGACCACGCGTCGGGCCGAGACGACCGTCGAGCTCGGCTCGGGCCAGAGCTTCATGATCGCGGGCCTGCTGCGCAATCGCAACACCAACTCGATCGACCGCGCACCGTTCCTGGGCAACATTCCGATTATCGGTGCCCTGTTCCGCTCGACG
>JBKPJK010000031.1:0-1669 GCA_046730635.1 Pseudomonadota bacterium
GCCGGATACAGTGTCGAACGCACGCTCGAATCAGTCCATTCGTAGGTGCTGTTCCCGGGAAAGTTGGGCGGGTGGAGGATGGCGTGAGCGCAACCGTGGCAATTTCGCGGGCCGGAGACACGGCCGAGGCAAGACCGATCCCTTTCGGTTCATGGAAAAGCACCTTTGCCGGTGGGATCTTCAAGCTCTTGATTGCCGCGTTGGCGCTTAGCTTGCCGTTGGTTGAGAGTCGACCACTTGCACTGTGGGTTGGCGGAATGCTGCTCGCTGGGGGATTGGCTGAGTTGGCAGTTGGCTGGACAGCCCGGCACAGCGTAGTGGGGAAAGTCGCGTTCGCTTCCGGCACGATGACCGTTGTCGCAGGTTTGTTGTTCATGGGTGCCGTGAGGATGGGACTGCCTCAACTCACCATTTTGACGGCAGTCTGGTTAGCCGCCCGAGGACTCATTTCCGCTGTCCTGGCATTCAATTGGCGGTCGAGCCGCGCCGCTCGGACGCTGCTGCTGGTTCGGGGAGGGGCTGACCTGGCCCTCGCCATCGCACTTGTAGCTGGCATTTCGGTCTCACAGATCGCGTCCATTCTTTTCGGCGGGACACCTGCAATGGCGATTGGATTTCTCGTGATTGTGGCCATTAGTTTCGGAATTGCCGGAGTGGGGTTGGTCGCCATCGCGATTTCCGAGCGGGCTTGGGAACAGAGGCAGTTGGCGCGGTGAGTAACAGCCTCACATAGATCAGGATCGGGAACGAGCGCGACTGGAAAGCGCTTCGACAGCCGGTGCCGAGGTTCTACTTCCACCTATACGACGACCTCGATGTCCTCGACGACGAGGGTGTCGAACTGCCTGACTTGGAAGTTGCGTGGTCACATGCTGTGCGATGCGCCCGCGTCACGTTCGCCGAAACCGCCAAAGATGAGGGCCGCGTAGTGCTCCATCACCGCATCGAGATCGCTGACGAGCAAGGAGTTGTACTGGAAACGGTGCAGTTCGGGGATGCGGTGACGGTCGAGGAGTAGCTTGGGATTTCTGCCCACTGCCAACAGTCGTCAGAAGGGCGTTTCGATCGTCAACGGCTCTTGGATGCTTTGATACGAGCGTCCGCGTCCTCCTTGATCGCGTCAGCCCGCATGTCTGCCTGTTTCCGAACAACCTTCGATTCTTGATCTAAGGCGTTCGCTCTTATTCTTAGTCGTTCTGCGGTCATGCCGCCTGCTTGCGCTGCCTGATTCTCGAGATCGGAGGCTTGCTGCTGAAGTCGGTCTGCTTCGGCGTTGGCCTTGTTCTCTATGGCGGCTCCTCGTTGGCTCGCATCGGTCCGTACAGCGTCAGCCTGCTGCTGTTCAGGTGTGCGCTGGCAAGCAGCCATTGAAATGAAAACGGCCAGAACTAGCAGGAAACGCATTGAGCCACCTCGTGTCCTCTGAGATCTTCAAACGCGCGTGCATTGCGGATGTGCCGTAATTCAGGCTGGCGGCGGGGCAAACCCTAATGTCCGTTTTCCACCCAAAGCGGACTTTAGAGACAGACCGCGTCGCGCCCTTTCACAAACTCAAGGTTGCCATTCGGGGCAAAGGTGACGGCTAGCGCACGGTTCGTAACCGGCCAGAAGAAGCCGCGGGAACCTCGGGCAAAGGTCACGCGACCCTCTCGTTGGACAACGTCCAGTC
>JBKPJK010000032.1:0-1292 GCA_046730635.1 Pseudomonadota bacterium
CGCGTCGAGATCGTAGCCGGTCTTATAGTCGACGTTGAGGCCATTCCCGTAGGTGGCGGTGGTCGACGGCGTGATGGAACCGTTATTGAGGACTACGTCGAGATCGCTGCTATGCGGGAAGGTCACGCCGCCCTCGATCCCGACATATGGGCCGGGTGCGCCCGCAAGAGCAGGCGTGGCGACGGGCACGGCAACGGCCGCGGCTAACAGATATTTTCGCATGAATTTCCCTTTTTTGTTCGGGGTGACCCCTGTGTGCGCGGGGCTGTTGCGGCCCGAAACTGGCTCCCGGATGAATGCAAACTGTCGATTGAGTGAACGAAGTCGGCCCGTCGCGGCGACGACTCTTTTCGACGCAGGCTCGCGTCAGATTTAATGTCGCTGGCATCCCGCGTTCATCCCGACGTTCTTGTTATGTTCTGCTTATCGGGATAGGATCGCAGGATGCCAGTCGAGTCGAATCATGGCCGCGGAGCGACCCGCAATCCCACGCCGACGCGCTTCAATCTCCAGGAGCGCGAGGTCGAAGGCGAATGGCTCGATCAGGTCGAAGCGCTCGACGGCGTCGCCAAGCGCCGCACGACCGTCACCATCGAGCATCCGAAGTCCATCCTGACCCGCAACAGCTCTCCGGACATCGGCTTCGACCGCTCGATCAACGCCTATCGGGGCTGCGAGCACGGCTGCATCTATTGCTTCGCGAGGCCGACCCACGCCTATCATGACCTGTCGCCCGGAGTGGATTTCGAATCGCGCCTGTTCGTGAAGCCCAATGCCGCGCAGCTGCTCCACGGAGCGCTGTCGCGACCGGGCTATGAGTGCAGGCCGATCGCGATGGGCACCAACACGGATCCCTATCAGCCGATCGAGGAGCGGTGGCGCATCACGCGTTCGGTCATCGAGCTGCTGGTCGAGACCCGCCATCCGTTCACGATCACCACCAAGTCCGACCGTGTCCTTCGCGACATCGACCTCATCAAGCAGGCCGCCGACCTGCGCCTCGCCTCGGTAGCCCTCTCCGTCACATCCTTGGATCCGAAAGTCGCGCGCACGCTCGAACCGAGGGCGCCGCAGCCGAAGAAACGCCTCGCGGCGATCAAGGCGCTCAACGACGCCGGCATTCCCTGTTACGTCGGGATCGCTCCGGTCGTCCCGCAGATCACGGATCATGAGCTCGAGCATATCGTCGAAGCGGCCGTTGAGGCCGGGGCGGCGGGCGGCTTCTATCTTCCAGTTCGCCTGCCTCACGAGGTCGCACCATTGTTTCGCGCCTGGCTGGACGAGCATTATCC
>JBKPJK010000033.1:0-2292 GCA_046730635.1 Pseudomonadota bacterium
AGCTCACCCGCCTCGTCAGGATCGCTCGCGACGATCTCGGCTGACCGCACGACCCACAGGCTCACCCCTTCGAGGCGCCGCGTGTACGTGTCGCGCGCGTGGCGAAGCGCGAGCTCCGGGTCAGGAGCATGAACGCTGCCAACGTGGCGATGCGAAAGACCGCCCTTGGCACGGACGAAGACTTCCCAGAGCGGCCAATCGCCACTTGAGCCCTCACCGGTCACGCCGCCTTCCTCGCACGCCGATTCTCCTCATGCGCCGCTGCCGCTTCGCGAACCCACGCACCGTTTTCCCAAGCCTCGCGGCGCGCCTTCATCCGCTCCTTGGCGACCGGACCTTCACCACGAACCACCGCGTAGAATTCCTCCCAGTCGATCTCGCCGAAGTCGTAGCCCGCCTTGTCCTCGTTCCACTTCAAATCGGCGTCGGGAACGGTGAGTCCGAGGAAATCCGCCTGCGGGACGGTGATGTCGACGAACTTCTGGCGTAGCTCGTCGTTCGTCTCCCGCTTGATCCGCCAACGCATGGACTGCGCGGTGTTCGGGCTGTCGGCATCGGGTGGACCGAACATCATCAGCGACGGCCACCACCAGCGGTTGAGCGCGTCCTGCGCCATCCGCTTTTGCGCCGCAGTACCGTTCGCGAGAGCAATCATGATCTCGTAGCCCTGGCGCTGGTGAAAGCTCTCTTCCTTGCACACGCGGACCATCGCCCGCGCATAGGGACCGTAGGACGTCCGTTGCAGCGGCACCTGGTTCATGATCGCCGCGCCGTCGACCAGCCAGCCGATCGCGCCGATGTCCGCCCACGTCAGCGTCGGATAGTTGAAGATGGTCGAATATTTGGCTTTGCCGCTGTGCAGTGCCTCGATCATCTGCTCACGGCTCGTGCCGAGCGTCTCAGCCGCGCAATAGAGGTAGAGCCCATGCCCGGCCTCATCCTGCACCTTGGCCAGCAGGATCGCCTTGCGCCGAAGCGACGGCGCGCGGGTGATCCAATTGCCCTCCGGAAGCATGCCGACGATCTCGCTATGCGCATGCTGGCTGATCTGTCGTGTCAGCGTCCGGCGATAGGCCTCAGGCATCCAGTCCTTGGGTTCGATGAAATCGTCTGCGGCGACGCGCGCCTCGAACGCCTCGAGGAGCTTGGGATCCTCGAGATTTTCGATCTTGGCGGACTTCTGAAGCTCGGTCGTGTACATGGCACTCGATGTAGCTCTTGCGTTGCCGCGGTTCAAATCGGGGGATTTGGAAATGGTTGCACAAAGCTTTTCGCTGCCCGTTCACAATTGGGGCTGGTTCATGCTCCGCGGCGTCCTCGCCTTGCTTCTGGGGGTCGGCGCGATTGTCTTTCCCGGCAGCGCCGTCTTCGCCTTCACGATGGTCTTTGCGGCCTATTGCTTCGTCGATGGCGTCGCTTCGCTCGTTGCCGGGGTCCGCGGCGCAAGCGAGCCCGGCCATCGATGGGGCGCGCTGGTGTTCAGCGGAATCGTCGGTGTCCTGATCGGGCTCCTGATCCTCGTGATGCCGATCGTCTCGACGGTCATCTACGCTTCGCTCATCCTGTTGCTGCTCGCCGGCTGGTCGATCATCACGGGCGTTCTCGAGATCGTGGCCGCGATCAGGCTCCGCAAGGAAATCGAAGGCGAGTGGCTGCTCGGCATTTCCGGTGCGATCTCGGTTCTGTTCGGAATCGCGATCTTCGTGCTGATCCTGCCTTACCCCGCGGCATCGATCCTGTCGGCGGGATGGCTGATCGCCTTCTTCGCGTTCGGAACGGGAATCGTGCTCATTGCCCAGGCGATGCGCCTCAGAAGCCGGGCTGCAGCACTCAGTCGATGACCGGCCCCCCGAGCGTTCGGGAATAGCCGGTGAATTCAGCGATCGCGCGTCCCTCGCTGGTTGCCACGGAAACCCGAGTCACTCCGGAGCGGCCGGCTACGGCGACTTCCTCAGCGGTCGCGACGAGCGTCTCGCCCTGCTCCGCACTTCCCAGGAAAATGACCGAGGCCTGCGCCGCCACCGTCTTCTCGTTCCGGCCGTTGCAGACGTAGGCAAATGCCGTGTCGGCGAGGGCAAAGACCATGCCGCCATGGACGATGCCGTGGCCGTTGAGCATGTCGGCGCGCACCTCCATTGAGAGCCGCGCGAAGCCGGCGCGCGCTTCCTGGATGACGATGCCCCAGGCAGGTCCCGTGCCCTCGGCGTCGAACATCCCGTGCGCGACCCTGTTCGCGAGTTCGTTTGCGTCCACGCCCTCTCCTTCGCTACTCGGCGGGGCATGGCTTACGAG
>JBKPJK010000034.1:0-3126 GCA_046730635.1 Pseudomonadota bacterium
GCCTGACGCTGGTCGACGTCAATCCCCTTGCCGCCGACTTCGCGTCGATCAACTGCCGCTCCGCGGACGTGCAAGCGGATGTCGTCGTCGGGAACGACGTTCCGCACGGGTGCGAAGT
Organism: Pseudomonadota bacterium; assembly: GCA_046730635.1. GTDB lineage: Bacteria > Pseudomonadota > Alphaproteobacteria > Sphingomonadales > Sphingomonadaceae > Sphingomicrobium. The sequence continues at coordinate 119 of JBKPJK010000034.1, forward strand.
GGTCATCGCCAATCCGCCATATATGATCGACGGGGCGCATCGCCTCTATCGCGATGGAGGCGGCCTTTACGGCGGCGAGCTAGCATTCGACTGGGCCCGGCGGTCGCTCGCGGCCCTCGCTGAAGGCGGGACGCTGTTGCTCTATACCGGGGCCGCAGTCATCGACGGCAAGGCTCCGCTGCTCGAAAAGATTCGCGGTTTGACGGAGACGGCTGAAGCCCGCCTCCAGGCGACGGAGATCGACCCCGACGTCTTTGGCGAGGAGCTGGGCCGGCCGGAGTATCGCGATGTCGAACGGATCGCAGTTTATGGAATCAAGGTTTCAAAGCCTTAGCCGCAGCCGACGGCTTCGGCCGGCATGCTCCGGTTGACAATTTTCTGATCCAGCTCATTGTGTCTGAATCAGAAACATCGAGGGCGACCCGGCCAAATGAATCAAGCTGCGCCGTCGCGCTTCACTCGCTGGCTGCTTCCCGGACTTGGCGTCAAAGCGGTAGTCATTGGCGGGGGCTATGCGACGGGCCGGGAGCTCGCCGAATTCTTTCTCGCGCGAGGTCCTTGGGGCGGCCTCTTCGCCATCCTGTTCGCGACCTTGTTGTTCAGCATCTTCTGCGCGCTGACCTTCGTCGCCGCCCGGCGGTTTGGGACTTACGACTACAAGAGCTTCTTCAAGGAGTTGCTCGGCCCTGCGTGGCACCTTTTCGAGCTCGCTTATCTGCTTTTCGTGGTTCTGATCCTCGCAGTCTACGGCGCGGCCGCAGGAGCCATAGGCAATGCCGTCGTCAGCGCACCGCTTTGGGCCGGGACGGTCCTCCTCGCAATCTGCATCGCCGGGGTGGTGGCGTTCGGCAACAAGGCCGTCGAACGGCTCTTCCGGGACGTCTCCTACTATCTCTACGCGATCTACGCGGTCTTCATTGTCCTCGCGCTCTGGAAGTTCGGTGAGCGCGTCCCCGCCGGCTTCGCAGCCAATCCGCAAACATCCGGCTGGGCGCTCTCCGGCATCACCTACTTCGGCTACAATATCGTCGGCGCCGTGGTGATCCTTCCGGTGCTCCGGCACCTGATGAGCGACCGAGACGCCGTCGTCGCCGGCGCGATCGCCGGGCCGCTGACCATGCTGCCGGCGCTGCTGTTCTTCATTCCGATGGTCGCTTTCTACCCGGAAGTGCAAGCCGCGACCCTGCCGTCCGATTTCCTGCTGCAGCGCATCGGCATCCCGGCGTTCCACATTCTCTTCCAGGCGATGATCTTCTCCGCCCTGCTCGAGAGCGGGACCAGCTCGGTCCACGCGATCAACGAGCGGATCGACCACGCATGGACGGCGCGTACCGGCAAGCCGCTTACCCATCGACAGCGCCTGTCGATCGCGCTGGTCGTGATCGTAATCTGCATGTTCCTCGCGAGCCGCTTTGGTCTCGTTGCGCTGATCGCCACCGGCTATCGCGCGCTCGCCTACATCCTCCTCGCCACCTTCATCCTGCCGCTGGTCACCATCGGCGTGTGGAAGCTTCGGCGTCGACCACAACCCCTTCCCACTCAGGAGTGATTGCACAATGAAGTTCGGCCTTCGCGCACTGACAGCGCTGTCCCTGGTCATGGCCGCGAGCGCCCATGCGGCTCCGCCACCCGGCTTCGAACAGCGCGTCGAGCAGCTCCGCAAGCAGATCGGCGTGCCGGGACTCACGATCGCCATCGTGGAGGACGGCAAGGTCACGCTCGCCCGCGGCTGGGGCGTCCGCGACATCACCACGAACCAACCGGTGGATGCCGACACCATCTTCTTTACGGGATCGACGGGCAAAGCCTTCACCAACGCCGCGCTCGCGACGCTTGTCGACGCCGGAAAGATCCAGTGGGACGACAAGGTGATCGACCACATGCCCGACTTCCGGATGTGGGATTCGTGGGTCACGCGCGAGATGACGATCCGCGACCTGCTCGTTCACCGCAGCGGGCTCGGGCTCGGCCAAGGCGACCTCCTGTTCCTCCCGAACAGCACGCTTTCCCGCAAGGAGACGGTGCGGCGCATCCGTTATCTGAAGCCGGCCACCACCTTCCGCAACGGCTACGCCTACGACAACATCCTCTACATGGCGGCCGGCCAGCTGATCGAGGAAGTCAGCGGCGAGACGTGGGAGCAATATGTCCACAACCATGTGTTCGGCCCGCTCGGGATGAGGAATTCGACCGATACCGACGCGGAGTTCCAGGCCAACTCCAACCACGCCCGACCGCACAGCCGCAACACGGGTGCGATCCACGGGATGGGCGCCCAGGCCCCGCTCGACGAGAATGCGACCATTGCCCAGAACGCCGCTCCCGCCGGGGGTCTCGCGATCAGCGCCAACGACATGAGCCGCTGGCTCCTGACCCAGCTGGCCCACGGCAAGATCCCGGGCAGCGACAAGCGGCTCTTCTCGGACGAGCAATCGACGGAAATGTGGACCGGCGTGGTGCCGACACCGACCCGCCAATTCCCAGGGGAGTTCGCGGTCACCAACCCCAACTTCAACCTCTACGCATTAGGGTGGGACGTATCCGACTATCGCGGTGCGAAGGTCGTCGGGCACGACGGCGCGGTCCTGGGCTCGCAGGCGACGATCGCGCTTCTGCCCGGCAAGAATGTGGGCATCTTCATTGCGGCGAACAGCGAGGACGGCCAGATCATCCTCGGCCTGCGGGACGAGTTGCTGGACTATTATCTCGGCTATCCGCGGTCCAACTGGCCGGAGAAATTCCAGGCGTTCAAGCAAGCGCGCCTCGCAGCCGCGGCCAAGCAGGTGCAGGCGGCCGAGGCTAAGCCGGCGGCGATCGGGCCATCGCTTCCGCTAGATCGCTACGCCGGCGATTACACGGATCCGTGGTACGGCACGATCAAGGTCCGGCAGTCGGGCAAGGGACTGACCATCGACTTCCCGCACTCGACCGGCATGGAAGGTCCGCTGACCCACTATCAGTACGACACGTTCAAGACGCATCCCTCGTTGAAATGGGTCGAACCCCTG
>JBKPJK010000035.1:0-2336 GCA_046730635.1 Pseudomonadota bacterium
GCTCGAAACGGGTCTGGGTCGCAACCGCCTAACTTCCGAAATTCGGTTTCCGTTTCTCGAAGAAAGCCGTGAACGCTTCTTTCGCTTCGGCGGAGGCTAGGCGTTCGGCAAATGCGTCGCTTTCCAGCTTCATTCGCTTGAGCACCTCTTCGCTTCGGCCCGTGCGAAGCAGCCGCTGCGTTGCAGCAAGCGCAGCCGGCGGCTTCGCCAAAAGCCGCTGAACGACATCCGCCAGCGCCGCAGCGAGATCCCCACTGGCAACCGTGTGGCTGACAAGGCCCATCGCGACCGCCTCGTCGACGCCGAAGGGCTCTCCTAGAAGGAGATAGCGCGCCGCTTTTCGCCGGCCGGCGAGCTCCGGGAGCAGCAAGGTGCTGGCGGCTTCGGGAACCAAAGCGAGGTCGACGAAGGGGAGGGAGAATCGCGTTCCTTCCTCCGCGATGACCAGGTCGCAGTGGAGCAGCATTGTCGTGCCGATGCCCACGCAATTTCCGTGCACCGCAGCGACTAGGGGCGTCTCACACGTCGCAAGCGCGCGAAGCAGCCGCCAGACCGGAATGTCGCTCGTATCTCGGGGCAAGGCTTTCAGAAAATCGCCGAGGTCGTTGCCGGCGGCGAAATCCTGGCCCTCTCCACGGATCGTCACGAGGCGTACGGATTCATCGCTTGCCGCACGCTCGATCGCAGTCGCGAGCGCGGCATACATATCGACCGTGATGGCGTTGCGCCGCTCCGGTCGGTTGAGGACGATCGACATCGTGCCGTCGCGCTGTTCGACCTGAACATGTTCGCTCAAGATGTACCTCCCCGAATCGGATGACGGGCCCACAAGCACCGGCTATGGCCGCGTCATCGATCAATCGAAGGAAGCGCGCAAATCCGATGAAGTTCTTTGCTGACACGGCTGAGGTCGCCGAGATCCGCGAATTGGCCGAGACGGGACTGCTCGACGGCGTCACGACCAACCCGAGCCTGGTCCACAAATCGGGCCGCAACTTCGTCGAAGTCGTGAAGGAGATCGCCGGCGTCGTGAATGGCCCGGTATCGGCCGAGGTCGTGGCGCTCGATTACGACGGGATGATGCGCGAGGCGGAGATCCTCCGGAAGATCGCCGACAATATCGCCGTCAAGGTTCCCCTAACTCCGGCCGGCCTTCATGCCTGCAAGACGCTGACCAGTGACGGCACGATGGTCAACGTGACCTTGTGCTTCTCGGCCGCTCAAGCCTTGCTGGCCGCGAAAGCGGGAGCGACTTTCATTTCCCCGTTCGTCGGAAGGCATGACGATGTAGGGTTCGATGGCATGAGCCTCATCGCGGACATTCGCCTGATTTACGACAATTACGACTTCGACACGCAAATCTTGGTCGCAAGCGTCCGGCATCCCGTGCACGTCGTGGAAGCAGCTAAGATCGGCGCGGATGTGATGACCGCGCCGCCGAAGATCATCTGGCAGCTGTTCAAGCATCCGCTCACGGAAAGCGGCATCGCCGGGTTTCTCAAGGACTGGGAAGCGACCGGGCAGAAAATCTAATCGGCGGGCCCCTCAATTCAGGAGGTCCCGAAAGAAAATCCTTATTCTGCAATATATTGCGCAATTAGAATTAACGATTGCGCAACCCTCGCGCGTAACCCTTTCCTAACGGGTCATCCTCTAGGTTTGCACCATCCTGCGAAGTGGACTGCAGGTCGCAGCGGGCTTCCGTTGCACTTGGAACCAAGGAGCGAAGACCATGAGCATGTTTCGTAAGCTGTTCAAGAACGAGAAGGGTGCGACCGCCATTGAGTATGGCCTGATTGCGGCCCTCATCGCCGTTGCGGCCATCGGTGCGATGACCTCGATCGGCAAGAGCCTGAACAACACGTTCAACAACGTGTCGAACCACCTCGGCTAAGCCTTAGCTTAGTTTGAATTGGTTGGGCGGCGGTGCCGAAAGGCGCCGCCGCCTTTCGTTTGTGCTCCGCAAATCTTTGTGATGCGCGAACCGATGTTGTAGGAAATTAACTGCTGCGAGCGTATCCTCGCTTGCGATGGCCACGGTAATCCCATTCGAAGAACGGGCGGTTGCCCACCTGCGCGAGCGGCTCGGCGCCGCCGAAGAGGCCAACCAGGACCTCATCGCATTTGCTCGCGGGCATTCGGGCGCAGTGGCATCGATTCACGCTGCCGTGCTCGCTGCGATCGACGCCGACGGGATCGATGGTCTCTTCCACGTCGTCACGCAGGAATGGCCGTTGATCCTCGGCATCGACGCGGTGGCGTTGTCGCTCGTCATTGACGATCGCGGCTTTCGCGCCGACGGATCCGGCGTCCAGCTTGTGGAGGCGGGACTCCTC
>JBKPJK010000036.1:0-1640 GCA_046730635.1 Pseudomonadota bacterium
GAGCTGAAGCCGAAGGCGGGTTTCTACGATTATGACGCGAAATATACCGACGGCCTGACCCAGCACATCTGCCCCGCCGACGTCCCTTACAAGATCGCTTCGGCGATGATGGATATGGCCGCCCGCGCGCACGCGCTTCTCGGTTGCAAGGGCGCCTCGCGCTCCGACTTCCGCTGGGACGACGAACTGGGGGAGGCCGGAATCTACCTGCTGGAAGTGAACACGCAGCCGGGGATGACGCCCTTGAGCCTCGTTCCCGAACAGGCGAAGGTCAAAGGCATCAGCTACGGCGAACTGGTCGAACGGCTGATCGAGGAGGCGTTGCAATGACGGCGGCCCACGTTCGGAGGGGAGGAGCGACCGGATCGAGATCGCGCAAGCCGGCGAAGGTCTCCGTGCCTAAGAAGATCGCCAAGCGACTGCCGGTCGATCAGAAGCGAGCCAACAAGATTGCCGGTGTCGTCTTCGGCGGATTCATGCTCGCCATCGCCCTCGTGGTGCTGCTCGCCCTTGATATTCCGGCGAAGGCCGAGCGCGCAGCCGGCACCGCCATCGGCGAGGCCGGCTTCATGGTCAGCGGCTATCAGATCGTCGGCCTGCGCCATATGAACCGCGCTTTGGTCGACGACGTCGTGACCGACGAGCTTCACCGTGCAGCCGAGGCTTCCGGAAAGGACAAGGCACCTCAGGCTCTGGTCGACGTCTCTGAGATCCGCCGGCGTCTGCTGCAGTTCGGATGGGTGCGCGACGCGCGCGTATCGCGACGCCTGCCCGATACTCTGGTGATCGACATCGTCGAGCGCACGCCCGCGGCGCTCTGGCAGAACCAGGGGCAACTGGCGCTGATCGACACGGACGGCGTGATGCTGGACCGCGTGCCCGTCGACAAGATGCCCGACCTTCCGCTGCTCATCGGGCCCGGGGCGAACGGCGAGGCACAGGAACTCGACAGTCTGATGAAAGCGGTTCCGACCCTCAAGCCGCAGCTGGCATCTGCGACCTGGGTCGGCGGACGCCGCTGGGATCTGAACTTTCAGTCCGGCGAGACGGTGGCTCTCCCCGAGGGCGAAGCCGCTTCCAAATCGGCGCTGACCAAGTTTGCCCGCCTGGACAAATCGACCGGCCTGCTCGGCCGCGGAATCGTTCGTTTCGACCTGCGCGTTCCCGGCAAGATGATCGTTCGCCTGCCCCGCGCCCCCGGCGAGCCGATCGTTCCCGACCAACCTCAGCAGCAGGGGTAAGCCCAAGCTCGTGGCAGCGCCCGTCGAACAGAATCTGATTGCCGTGCTGGATATCGGCTCGTCGAAGGTCAGCGCGATGATCGCTCGGCCCGACGAAGAGGGTCGCCTGACCGTGCTGGGTACGGGCCAGCGCGAAAGCCGTGGCGTCAAGCGCGGTTACATTACGGACATGGCCGCCAGCGAGTTCGCGGTGCGCGAGGCCGTGGAGTTGGCCGAGCGCATGTCCGGTCTCACCGTCGAAGACGTGTGGGCCAGCTACGGCGCCGGCGAGCTGGTCAGCGATGTCGCCAACGTCGAAGTCGAGCTCGGCGGCCACCCCGTCGAACAATCGGACATCGACGAGCTTCTGAACGCCGGGAAAAGCGCGATCGACCGCAACGGTCAGGTGGTCCTGCACGC
>JBKPJK010000037.1:0-1879 GCA_046730635.1 Pseudomonadota bacterium
GCGTTACGACTGGCTCAGCCCGGCCATCCTTCGCTTCCTCAAGCGGGTCATGGACGCCTGCCGGGCGGCCGAGGTCCCCGTCAGAGTCTGCGGCGAAATGGCGGGGCGTCCTCTGGAAGCGATGGCGCTCATCGGCCTCGGAGCCGAGAATTTCTCGATTACGCCTGCCGGAGTCGGCCCGGTGAAAGCGATGGTCCGCTCGCTCGATGCGGCCGCGATCCGCAGCCGCATGGATCAGCTGCTGGTCCGCCCTCCAAAAGACATGCGAAAGGCGCTAAGCGACTGGGCGCGCCGGCACTCGGTGACTATCGGTTGACACTGCTCGTGCAGTTCTCAAACAAGGCACATGGCAAAGCGCGAAACTGAAATCGAAACGGTCGAAGCCCCTCCGGTGGAAGCAAGCGAGCCCACCGTCGGCGAGCGCCTCCGCGCAGCACGGGAGAAAGTCGGGCTCAGCCTCGATGACATCGCGGCGCAAACCCGGATCCCCCAGCGTCATCTCGAAAGCATCGAGACTGCGGACTGGGACGCATTGCCCGCGCCGACGTACACGACGGGTTTTGCCAAGAGCTATGCGAGCGCCGTCGGACTCGATCGCACCGAGATCGGCGACCAGCTTCGGGCGGAGATGGGCGGCCAGCGGTTCACGACCAATGCCATGGAGACGTTCGAGCCGGCCGACCCGCGCCGTTCCATGCCCAAATGGCTGGTGATCGGTACGGTCGTCGCGCTTGTCGTCATCGTCGCGCTGATGAGCTGGCTGAACAATCGTTCGCTTGAGACCGCTGATAACGGAACGCCCGCGCCGGCCGCCACCGAAGTTAACGCACCTCGCCCGCAACAATCCGCACCGCCCCCTGCGGCGGCCCCGGCGGCTGGACCCGTCGTGCTTACGGCCAGCGACTCCGTTTGGATGCAGGTTACCGAGAGCGGTGGAAAGTCGTTGTTCTCCGGCGTCCTTCAGGCAGGCCAAAACTTCACGGTTCCACCTCAATCGAACGGCGTGATGCTCAAGACGGCCAAGCCCGAGGCGCTTCAGATCAGCGTCGGCGGTCGGCCAGCGCCTCAGGTGGGGCCGCCCGCGAAGAAGGTGACGGTCAGTCTCGCGCCGGCCGATCTGTTGAAGGTGCCTGCGACGGCTCAATCCGCTCCAGCGTCGACCCCGGCGCCGACACGAACCCCGGCGCCGCGCCCGCGTGCGCCAGCGCCCTCGCCATCGACGCCGTCCGCGACGGCTCCGCAGCCCGCGGAAACGCCGCCGGCGACGAACACGGCCGCTTGAGATTCATCCCCGCGAAAGGGGCGAGCGAGCACAAGAGTCACTTCAAGGGTGGGAAATATCTCGTGAAATCATTTGCCAAGGCCGGGCTGCTTGCGTTCTCGGCAGCGATCGTTCCCGCTAGCGCAATTGCACAGCGGCAGCCGCCAAGTCCGGAGCAGCGCATCGAACGCCTCGAGCGCCAGGTCAGCGAGATGCAGCGCCAGGTCTTTCCCAAGGGAAGGCCGGCATCAACGGCCGGCTTCGTTGATGAACCTGCAGCGACCCAATCCTCCGTCGTGACGCTCGACCAGCGCCTGGACTCCGTTGAGCGGCAAATGGCCGATTTGCTTCGCCAGTCAGAGGAGAATGGTCACCGCCTGCAGCAGATGGCGGCCGACCTCGCCCAGCTTCGCACGAGTCAGGATCAGCGCATCGGTGCCCTCGAGCAGCGGATCAGCGATGCCGCCAATGCTGCCCCAGTGCAGCCTTCGGTGACGGAGCCTCCAGCCGCCAAGGTCCCGACTGCCAAGCCGCCGAAGCCGGCGTCTACCAGTAAGGGCGAAACGGCCTCGATCGGAGGTCCATCTCCTTCGACCGCCTCGGCAACCCCTGCTACCG
>JBKPJK010000038.1:0-10596 GCA_046730635.1 Pseudomonadota bacterium
GATCCGAACCGCATCGAGAACATCCGCGACGCTCTTTGCGCGATCGACCGCTGGGGCCAGAAGAAGGGCGCGGGCTTCTACGATTATGACGAGAAGCGGCGGCCTTCCCCATCTCCGGTTGTGCAGCAGATCATCGAAGATTTCGCGAAGAAGCAGGGCGTCGAGCGTCGCGAAATCAGCGACCAGGAGATTGTCGAGCGCACCCTCTACACCATGGTCAATGAGGGCGCGAAGATTTTGGAAGAGGGCATCGCTCAGCGCGCGTCCGACATCGATGTCGTCTGGGTCTACGGCTATGGCTGGCCGGTCTATCGCGGCGGGCCGATGTTCTGGGCGGACACGGTCGGTGCCGACAAGATCGTCGAAGGGCTGAAGCGGCAGGAACAGCGGATGAAGCCCGAGTTCGGCTTCTCGAAACTGCTTCTCGACAAGGCCGAGAAGGGAGAGAAGTTCACCCGCTAGTGTAAGTTCACACACCTTCGTTCGGCACAGTCGTCGTGTAAAACGGCCTTCGACCACGCGCCTACACGCTCCGCTCAGGACGAACGGGAGCGTGGGTTATCCTGAAGCAAGCTCAGCATTGCGAGGGCGGCGGCCGCTACGGCTGCGCTAGTGATGAAGGTGGCGGAGCTGCCCTGGCGGTCCCAGATCCAGCCGGCCCCCAGGCTGGCCAGCAGGGCCGCAATTCCGCTGACGAACCAGAAGGCGCCGAAGCTCGTCGCTCGCAGTTTCTCGGGCGCGCTGTCCGCGATCATTCGCGAGAAGATTCCCTGCGTGAGCGCCATATGCGCGCCCCAGAGGCCGACGCCCAGCACCAGTCCCGCGAAGCTGCTCGTCTTAGCGAGGATCAGGTTGCCCACCACGAGCACGGCGAGACCTGTCATGAGGATCGAGCGGGGGCTCATTCGATCGCTGAGCGCGCCCGCCGGATAAGCGAGCGCGACATAGACAAGGTTGAACAGCGCAAGCGTCAGGGGGGACATCGCCTCGGACAGGCCGATCTCGATGCCCTTGAGAATCAAGAAGGCCTCGGAGAAGCGGGCGAGCGCGAACAGGAAGCCAACCGCGAGGAGTCTCTTCGTCTCCTTGTTCAGCTGCCTGAAGCCGGCAAACAATGGCGAGCGCTTGGCCGGCACGAGATGCTGCTCCGGCTCGCGTAGAGCGAGCCAGGCAAGCAAAAGCGAGCAGAAGGCGGGGATCACCGCGACCCAGAAGACCATCCGGATGTCGCTTACGAACCAGGCCATCAGGGCGATCGCCACGACCGGCGCGAGCAGCGCTCCGACGGTATCCAGCGATTGCCTCAGGCCGAAAGCGCGACCGCGAATTTCCGCGGGCGTTTCGTCGGCCACCATCGCGTCGCGGGGCGCGCCTCGGATGCCCTTGCCGATGCGGTCGGCGAAACGTGCGAGCATCACCGCAAGCGCGCTTCCCGCGAGCGGAAAGAGCGGCTTCGAGAGTGCCGCGAGGCCATAGCCAGCGACTACCCACGGCTTACGCTTGAGGCTGCGATCGGAAAGGCGGCCTGAGACGAGCTTTGCGAAGTTCGCGGTTGCTTCGGCGATTCCGTCAATGGCTCCGAGCGCGGTGGCGGGAAGCCCGAGCACGATCGTGATGAACGCCGGCAGCAGGGCGTGATAAATCTCGCTCGATAGATCCATCAGCAGGCTGACAAACCCTAGGATCCAAACGTTTCGCGGAAGCGGCGGGCGGGTGCTCACGTCAGAGCCCATTGCGGCTTCGTCCCGTTCGCGCAACCGCTCGTCCTCCACTTCCCGACAGCAATATTGCGCACTGCCGAATATTTGTTACGCTGCAAGGATGATGTGGGGGTCATCTCCGGCGGCGCTTGCCAACCGGTTCAATACATTGGCCCAGAATTGGGTTGCAGACGGGCCAGCTGCTCGTGCGGAGCGCGCGCGACGGAAGCTCCTCGGCGTGATCGGGTCGAAGGAACCTGCGACGCTCAACGAGGTCGCCGCGGCGGTCGGACGCGGCGCGCCCGCAGCCAGCCGTGCCGTCGACGTTCTCGTTCGTGCCGGCCTGGTCGAGCGCACTCAGGACACTACGAACCGGAGACGATTGGCGCTCCGCCTTACGGATCAGGGCCGCGAGGAACTAGTCAACGTCCCGAGGGCGGGATCAGGGCTGGAGCTCCGGCTGGAACGGCTTGCACAGAGCGAGCTCCGCGCAATCGAACGCGCGATCGAAATCCTCGAGCGCGCGACCTAGCTTCTAACCTTTGCCTTGACGGCGGCGCGTTTCCCAACCCTTCTTGGCGGCGGCGCTTCGGCTGCTCGAACGACCGGAACCTTCGTTCTTGCCGCCCTTGTCCTGCTTGTTGACGGTTCGCCAGGCGCGCTCCTCGGCCTCCTTCTTGGAAACGCCGCGCTTTTCATAACTCTTCTCGATATGATCGGCCTTGCGCTCCTGCTTGGCCGTATACGCTCCACGAGGCATGATCATCTCCTTGAATCTTATCGGCCGCTAAACGCGCGAGGCATCGGAGACGTTGCGATGCTGCATTGCAACATGAGCCATTTTTCACTATGTGGCCGCCACACTCTTTTTCCGGAAAAAATCAGATGAACCTGCGTAACGTCGCGATCATCGCGCACGTCGACCACGGCAAGACGACCCTTGTCGATCAACTCTTCCGCCAGTCGGGCACCTTCCGCGAGAACCAGCGCGTCGAAGAGCGCGCGATGGATTCCAACGACCTCGAGAAGGAGCGCGGGATCACGATTCTCGCCAAGTGCACCTCGGTCGAGTGGAACGGCACTCGCATCAACATCGTCGACACACCCGGTCACGCCGACTTCGGCGCCGAGGTCGAGCGCATCCTGTCGATGGTCGATGGCGTGATCCTTTTGGTCGATGCGGCCGAAGGCCCGATGCCGCAGACCAAGTTCGTCACCGGAAAGGCGTTGTCGCTTGGCCTTCGCCCGATCGTCGTCGTCAACAAGATCGACCGCCCCGATGCGCGCCCCGCGGAAGTGCTCGACGAGGTGTTTGAGCTGTTCCTCAATCTTGACGCGAATGACGACCAGCTCGATTTTCCGACGCTCTATGCCAGCGGCCGTGCCGGCTATGCAGGCACGACGGACGACGTTCGCGAGGGCGACCTGACGCCGCTATTTGAGACGATCGTCAGCCATGTGCCGCGGCCGCGCGTCGATGGCGGCCCGTTCCGGATGCTGGCGACCTTGCTCGACCGCGACCCGTTCCTCGGCCGCATTCTCACGGGTCGAATCGAAAGCGGCAAGCTCACCACCAACATGCCAATCAAGGCCCTGGATGTGAACGGCAATGTGGTTGAAGAAGGCCGAGCGACCAAGGTCTTCGCCTTCCGCGGCCTCGAACGGGTGCCCGTCGAGAGTGCCGAAGCGGGCGAGATCGTCGCCATTGCGGGCCTGATCAAGGCGACCGTGTCGAACACGTTCGCGGATCCCTCGGTACAGGCGCCGCTTCACGCGCGGCCGATCGACCCGCCGACGCTGGCGATGAGCTTTGCGGTCAACGACTCGCCTTTTGCGGGTAAGGACGGCGACAAGGTGCAGAGCCGCGTCATCCGCGAGCGTCTGGAGCGCGAAGCCGAAGGCAATGTCGCGATCCGCGTCACCACCGCGCCCGACAATGACAGCTTCGAAGTCGCCGGCCGCGGCGAGCTTCAACTCGGCGTGCTGATCGAAACGCTGCGCCGCGAAGGGTTCGAGCTGGGCATCAGCCGCCCGCGCGTCATCTTTCGCGATGGGCCGAACGGCCGCGAAGAGCCGTACGAAACCGTCGTCGTTGACGTCGATGATGAGTTCAGCGGCACGGTCATCGACAAGATGGCGCTGCGCAAGGCGGAGATGATCGACATGCGCCCTTCGGGCGGCGGCAAGACGCGTCTGACCTTTTCGGCGCCCAGCCGCGGCCTGATCGGCTACCACGGCGAGTTCCTCTCCGACACGCGCGGCACCGGCATCATGAACCGTCTGTTCGAGCGATACGGCCCCTACAAAGGCCCGATCGCCGGGCGGCAGAACGGCGTTCTCATCTCGATGGAACAGGGCCCGGCCGTCGCCTACGCGCTGAATGCGCTGGAGGAGCGCGGCATCCTGTTCGTCTCGCCCGGCGAGATGCTCTACCAGGGCATGGTCATCGGCGAGAACGCCAAGCCGCAGGACCTCGAGGTCAATCCGCTCAAGTCCAAGCAGCTCACCAACTTCCGTGCGAGCGGCAAGGACGAGGGCATCCGACTGACGCCGCCGAAGCGGATGAGCCTCGAGCAGGCCATCGCCTACATCCAAGACGACGAATTGGTCGAGGTCACACCCAAGGCGATCCGCATCCGCAAGCGCTTCCTCGACCCGCACGAGCGCAAGCGCGAAGCTCGCAAGATGGAAGCGGCGTAACGATTTGGCCGCCGCGGCGTTGGACGCCGCGTGCGATGGTGGAAACTCGTCAAGCCCAGCCTGATCGTGGGGGCCGTGTCCCTCGCACTGGGCGTGCTTGGCGCGGTCGCCTACATCGAATCGGGCGTCTACAATGTCGCGGCGTCGAAGCCGCACACGAGCTTCACCTTCTGGCTCACGCATGAGACGATGATCCATTCGGTGCGGCGCCAAGCCCGCTCGATCGAAGCACCGGCCCGGTTTAGCGGCGATCAGCTTGTCGCGGGCTTCTGCGAATATGAGGCGCATTGCGTCGCCTGCCATGGGGCGGCGGGAGTTGGGCGGCAGCAATGGGTCAGCGGGCTAGAACCGTCGCCGCCCTACCTGCTCGACATCCACCAGCAATTCAGCCGGAAGGAGCTGTTCTGGGTCGTCAAGAACGGCATCAAGATGACGGGCATGCCGTCGTGGAAGAATGAGATGTCGGACCAGGAAATCTGGAGCGTCGTCGCTTGGCTGGAAGCGAGCCCAAAGCTGCCGCCTCAGACCTATGTAAGATGGCGCAACGAACGGTCCTGTCGATCCTACCCGAAGGGGTTATTGGCGGCCCCGTAGACTGCGCCTGCCTGAGCGCCCGCTATACGCGGGTCATCCACTCTAATTTTCATGGCCCGCAGCCTGACTCGGCCGTTCTCTCTTACCTCGCCGATCACGATCCGCTCATTCTCCGCGACGATTCCAAGATTCACATCCTCGTCGGGCAGAATGACGATCGAATTCTTACCGATAGCAACGATGATCAAGCGCAAGTCGCGAGCAGCGAAGGCCGCCCACTGTTTGAGATCGCGATAATAAGGTTGTTCGCGCCATGCATTCGGTCGGCCCGGATCCACGTGGATCACGATCCGCTGGCCGTCGAACTCCGACGCAATGACCATCTTCGACCGTGCGGGGAACCAATGGTCACCAGCCATCGCCCAGGTTCGGTAACCGCAATAGAATTCGCGGCATTCTGGGGGACGATCGTCATAGATCCGACAACCCGCGCCGATCTCGCAGTGCCGACACCAGGTTCCTCGCGGCTTATCGAGCTCGGTGATTCCCAGGAGCTTGCAGCAAAGCGTGCAGCTATCACATGACCGACCAGGGAGGATTGCGTCATCTTCCACGAGTCAGTTCTTCTGCTAACGACCGAATGAGCGCAACCGGACCTAGCGCTTTGCGCGTATCTCGCGGTTGGATTTCTCGATGGCGGCAAGGAAACTGGGTTCGTCGGCCGATGACACGTCGGCGATCCGCCAGCCTGCCGAGGTGCGAAGCAAGGTGTAAGTGGTGGGTCGGGGCTTATCACCGGTGAAAGAGATCGAAACACGCACAATGGCCTTGTCGGGGCCCTGCGGGGTTACGCCGATCACCGATGCGTGAAGGCCGTCAGGGTCCTGGCATTGGCAAATAGGATCGCCGTCGACGGAGCCGATTTCGCCCTTTGCAAGGCGCGCGTCTTCCTTGATCGCTGCGAGCAGCTTCGGCGCGAAATAGCGCTCGGGGTGATCGAACGGGTTGAAGTTCTTGTTACGGTAGCTGGCGTAGAGGCGCTCCATATACGCCTTGGGCGGTTCCGCAGCGGGAGCGGCCGCGACGAGCAGGGCCAGCAGGATCATTTCGCCGAGAGTTGTAGCACGACTTGCCATTCCTCGTCGCGCACCGGCGCCACAGAAAGTCGGGATTGACGGATCAGCTCCATCTTCGCGAGACGCGGCTCGGCCTTGATTTCGGCGAGCGTGACAGGCCTGGCGAGCGCCTTGACGGGTTCCACGCGAACCGAGACCCAGTCCGCGTTTTTCGGATCGGGTTGCGCCTCACGCGCGATGCGCATGATCCCGACGACGGCCTTGTCCGACATGCTGTGGTAGAAAAAGGCCTCGTCGCCCTTTTTCATCGCCCTGAGATGGAGTCGGGCTGCATTGTTCCGAACCCCGTCCCATTCGGTCCCGCCGTCCCGAACCAGGTCATCCCAGCCGTAGCTTTCGGGTTCGGATTTCATCAGCCAATGCGCCATCGTGAGACACCTCCTAACGCAAGATGGTTAGCGCGCCGACGAGCCGAGTTAAACCGGCGACAAGTCGTTCTTAACGGCTGTGGATAAGTCTAAAAAACTGAATGAATTGAAAGTGTTCCGGATTCCATCCCGCGAGTCGCACGACTCGCCGCCGGCAAGGTTGGACTCTGGGAAAAGTTAACATATCTGGATCCCAGCGATTGAGAGAGCGAGTGAGCCACGGCGCTGAGACGCCGGCTCGAGGGCAAGACGGACTTCCCCGCTGGGAGATCAAGAGCGCCAATAGGCGCCCCCAGCGGCAGTCCGCCGAAGAAGGACAAATCTAGAAGTGATCAAGTTGTTGGGTAGCCGCGGTACGTCCGCGGTGATGGGACTTGCTATGTTTGCCGTGGCTTCCAGCGCCAGCGCGCAGGACCTGTCCGCGTTGAATAACGTGTCAGCCACGGTGAAGGAGCTCGAAGGGAACGCGGCAAAGCCGCTCGACACCGTCGCCAATGAAGTGACGACGGCGGTTACTCGCCCAGCAGTTGCTGCTACCACGGCCATCTCTACGGTCAGCGGTACCGTCATTCAGGCCCAGCCGGCTCAAGCGGTCACGGTGAGCCTCGCTCCCCAGTCGATGGCGACCGAGGCCGCATGGCTCTACAAGAACGGTTGGCCGCTCTACGCGCTGGTCGACAAGTACAGCACGGGCGCGCCGCTCGACGAGCAAGGCAATTGCCTTGCGACCGCCGTTTATTTCGAAGCGCGCGGCGAGACGCTGGAGGGGCAGCTGGCGGTCGCTCGCGTCGTGATCAACCGGGCGGTTTCGCTCAAGTATCCGCCCGACATCTGCGGCGTTGTGAAGCAGCCCGCCCAATTCTCCTTCGTTCGCCACGGGCAGTTCCCATGGATCGACACGCAATCCGGCGCTTGGGCGCGTGCCCAGGGCATCGCTCGGCTGGCGATGACCAACGTCGTCCCGAGCGTCGAAAGCGACGTGCTTTGGTACCATGCGACCTACGTCGATCCCTCGTGGGGGCATCGCCTGAGCCGCGCGGAAAAGATCGGTCTCCACATCTTCTATCGCGCCTGAGCGATTTAACGGTTGAGGGGTGAGGGCGTCCGGAGGTTAACTCCGGGCGCCTTCTTTTCGTTCGGGCGCGGCGATGCCGCCGCTCGACGTAAATTGCATTCACGGGGGATTCGCGCGCGAGAGGAAACGCGCAAGCATTGGCCCCGCGGGTTTTCCGCTTAAAAACTGCGGCTTACGGGGAGGCTCGCGGGTGCTCAGGATCTTGGTCGTCGAAGACGATCGTCAGCTGGCGGAAACGCTCAGATATCAAATCGAGGACAATCCGCGCTATCGCGTGGTCGGAACGGCGCAGGACGCCGATGGAGCGATCGCCGCGGTCGAGGAGCATGATCCCGACCTCGTCCTGCTCGACTTGCACCTGGCACACGGCACCACCGGCTTCTCCGTTGCGGTCCGCCTCAACGAACAGGGCATCCCCTGCCTGTTCGTAAGTGGGAAGGCGCCGCGCTTCCCCATGCCGGATCTCGCTCTCGGCTGTCTGATGAAGCCATGCACCGCGGAGGACGTCCACCGTTCGCTCGCGATGGCCGAGGACTTGCTGCGGGGCCGCGAGGCGGTGCGACCCAAGCCTCCGGAGAACCTGACGCTCTACGACACGGGTGAGACCACGCATCTACCGGAGCCCGGCTTCATTCCTTCGAAGCGGTCGCTTCGAACGCGCATTGAGCATTGGCTTTCAAGCCACGCGTGAAGCGGGCAGCGCGGCCGGCGTCTAGAGCTGCATGTAGCCCTTGCGCGGCTCCCGCGTTCCCAGAGTCTCCGATGTGAGCGGAGCTCCGGCCTCGAGAAGCGCCTGGCGTCGCCCCTTGATTGCGGCCCCGCGCTGCACGTCTTCGAACGGCAACAGGTCCGCGATGCAGGAATGGCCCAGCACGCGGTGCACGAAGGCCGCGGTGCGCGGCCAACGCGCCGCGTCGGTCTCGAAGCCGGCGTAAGCGCCGTTCCGGAAGAAGCTCGCAATGGCGATGTCGGCGGCGCCGATCTCACCGAACAGGAAGCCGTCGGCCGGGAGCTTGCCTTCGAGATAGTCGAGGGCTGCTGGGATGTCCTCCTTCTCCGCCTTGGCCACTCGCGCTTCGTCGGTTGGCTCGCCCCACACTAGGGGCCGAACGACTTTCTGGTAAAAGAAGGACCAGATGAACAGATCGCCCAGACGCGTGTCGGCGAACTCCTCGAACCAATGGGCGCGGGCGCGCTGCTTCGGATCGCGCGGCCAGAGGGGATGACCGGGATAAGCGTCGTCGAGATAGTCGCAAATCACCGTCGAATCGCTGACCGAGAAGTCGCCGTCGATCAGAACTGGAACGCGGCGCAGCGGGCTCAGGCGCTCGAATTCTTCATTGCCGAAGAACGGCGTGATCGGATCGATCTGATAGCTGAGTCCCTTCAGGTTCATCGCGGCGAGCACTTTGCGAACGTAGGGGCTCACGAAGCTGCCGATAATGATCAGCGGACGATCCATCAGGCGGCAATGGCGCGGAGATCGCGCGGCCGCAAGAGACGCTGGACACGCTGCAATTGTAGCGCTACAGGTGTAGCGTACAACGGAGGAATTCGCTATGCGTTCGCTAGTCCCGCTTTTCTTGCTCGCCGCCGCGGCTTCCGCTCCCGCTCTCGCTGTCGAGCCGGTGCCGGTTCCCAACTTCCGCTCAATCGAGCTGCACGGCGGGGGCACGGTTACCGTGGTGCCGGCAGCGGTGCAGCGCGTGACGATTCTCGAAGGCAGCACGCAATTCACTCGCGTCCGCGTCGATCACGACGGCAAGCTCCAAATCGACGCCAGCAATCAGCAGTGCCCCCGCAACTATCGCCTCCGCATCGAGATCGCGACGCCGAGAATCATGGGCCTTGGAGTCAATGGCGGCGGGACGATGACAACAACGAACGGATTCTCGCGGCAGAAGGAGATCGGCGTCGCGGTCAATGGAGGCGGCAAAATCGATGCGAGGTCGATCGACGCAACGGCGGTAGGCGCTGCTGTGAACGGGGGAGGCGAAGTGTTGGTAAGAACCAACGGAACGCTCGCAGCTTCGGTGCATGGCGGGGGCGCCATTGTTTACTGGGGAAACCCGACCGTCGCGACCTCCATTGCCGGTGGTGGTGCGGTGCGAAAGGGCGGCTAAGGAAGCTCCGTCACTTCAACACGGTCGCGGCTGAAGCGAAGACCGACGGTCAGCAGGGCGCGGAACGCGTTGTAGCCGCCGGTGCCCGGATGGAATGCGTGGAAGAATAGCTGCGGCTGCCCGTCCAGGCCTGGAGCCACCGATGCGTGTCCTGGAGCGGCCCACTCGCTGGTCGACCTCAGCAGCGGCTCACCCTGCTTTGTGAAGGGGCCGAACGGATCGTCGGCCACGGCGACACCGATGCCGTAATGAGGCGTCGAGAAATCGTTGCCGGCATAGAATAGCCAGTAACGGCCCTGCTGCCTGGTTACGAATGGGCCTTCAATCAGATGGCCTTCCCAGTCGAGATCGTTGCAGAGGACGATCTTGTCTTCGCCGATGAGCGAACGGCCGTCGCCAGCGATCCGCTGCGCTCGGATCGGTGTCGACATGGCGTCCAGGATCGCAGGTGCGAGTCCGAACTCGACCAGCGCCGACTTCACGCGCTGCCAATTGGCGAGTGCGGCCTCGATCAGCGGCTGCATGACGAAAAAGCGGATCATCGGGCGCTGGGCGTTCGCCCACGGAACGATCGCTGCTGCGAAAGCTGCGCTGCGCCGATCTTCCTGGGTTGCGAACAGGCGATCGATCAACTCGGGATGCTTGCGCAGCAACATGGCCAGCGGGCGTGGCCAGATGCTGTTCGTATCGTCCTTCCAGAACAGATATTTTTCGCCGTCGGCGCCGACGAACAAATGGGAATCGATCACGCCGCCGCTCATTTGCGGGAGGCTGGCGTCATAGCCGAGGCCGGTCGTGTTAATCGGCTTCCCGGTGATCAGCGGCGCCCCATTGTCATTCCACGGCCCGAGTGGCGACGGCGCCCGGGCAAGACCGATAGCGAGGGCATTGGTCGCCTGCCGGGCGGTAAAAGCCAGCCAATATTCTCGGTCGACCTTGTGCATTTCCGGAGCCCAGAAG
>JBKPJK010000039.1:0-2088 GCA_046730635.1 Pseudomonadota bacterium
AGCGCCCCTCCTAGGTCGCCGCCACGCCAAAAACGCGGGTGTAGCTCAGTTGGTTAGAGCGCCGGCCTGTCACGCCGGAGGTCGCGGGTTCGAGCCCCGTCACTCGCGCCATTTTCAACGCTGTGATCGTCGTTTTAGGTCGAACTTGCGCTCGCGTCGCGAGGAGCGGCCGATTAGTGCTGGCCGGACTGCGCCCCGGACGCTGCTGAAGGTGCCGGCTTGCCGAGCGGCGCCTGATTTTCCGAAACCGTATCGCCCGAGAGGGCATATTTGAGGTTGTCCGAAGCTTCGAACTTCTGGACGTAATCCTCGTGCTTCACTTCGTCGGAGGCCTTGCGCGCGGCGAGGTTGAACCGCACGGCGACGCGCTTGTCGCCGCGCATCGACGGGGCGAGCTTGATCTGCTCGGCGCCCGGGATGTCCTTGATTGCCTGGGCGACGCTCGACGGACTTCCCGCAGTCACGTGGACCGCCGCCAGCGCCGCGCTGCGCAGCAGACGGGCGTTGGGTTCCTGTCCGGCATAGGCCTTCACGAAGGCGGCCGGCTGGCCCCACCCGCCGGCCCAGCGATAGAAGATGTGCGCGCCGACAATCGCGTTCTTGGCCAAGGTCGAAGCCCAGTAAGGCACGACGTAATTGGCGTGATAATGGGTCGCGAAGCCGACCGGCGCATAGACCGAACCGGCGAGTGCCTCACCGGCGATCCGGTAAGCGCGCTTCCAGCCCTCCGAGTCCGGCTGCCGGTACATCGAGCCGTCGCAGGTGAAGGTGAACTGGCACCCTGTCGACCGGGTGGATCCTTGGTAGACTACGCCGCAGACGCTCGCCGGGAAGGCCGGGTGGCGGACGCGGTTCAGCACGACCTGGGCGACGGCGCGCTCGCCGTCGTCGTCCTGACTGCCCGCTTCGTAATAGACCGCGCTGGCAAGGCACTCGAGCGCCTGTGCGCGCGTGGCATCGCTGCCCTTGAACTTGAATGGTTGCGCGGCAGGGTTGGCACCGCTGGCGACCGGGATTTCCTCGTTGATCTTCAGTGCCTGTTCCGGCGCGAGCTGCCTGATCAGGAGCGGGGGCGGCGCGGGCGGCGCGGCCTGAGGAGGCGGCGGGGCATCGCTATGCCAAACGGCGGCGCCGCCGAGCGCGGCCGCAAGGGCGAAACCGAGCACGCCAAGTCCGATCGTCTCCCGCGGATAAGCACGCACAATGGCAGCTGCACGCAGCTTTGCCTGCGTTGCGCTCTTGCGCAGCCCGTCGAGCGGGCGGGAGAGAGTAATGGCCTGTTGCATTGCCCCTTGCTGATATAGAGGACTAATACACTAACTTCAATAACGCCGGTCGGAACGGGCTCATACGCGAGTCCTGAACGATCCGGTTACGATCCATCTCACCAATGGTTTCAATGGGATGATCCAAATTATTCCCATAGTTAGATAGAATAGAGCCTGAACGAGAATAGGCCATCGCCCGACGACCTGCGCCAGGCTTGCGACGAACGCCGCCCAGAGGACGATGAGCAGCACAATCAGCGTGATTCCGCCAAGTGTGCGAAGGGTCGGGGAGGGCGGCTTCACCATGCCGCGCGCCATATCAAGGGCCTCGGAGTGAGTCTCTATCCGGCTCCGCCGAGCCAGAACTCGGCTTGGAGTTCGCCGAGTTAACTCTTTCTAAGAACCACGAGGCGCACAACCTTCGCGAACGCTTAGCGGAGGCAAAAAGATGAGCGCGCCTGTTGCAGGCATGGAAGCTGGCGAACAGCCGGCGGCAGAAATGCTGCTGGACGCATTCAAGACGATCGACGACGCCGAACGCCAGAAGCACGAGGCCGTGCTCAACTATTGGCTGTCGATTCGCGGCAATCGCGAGCTCCCGCCTCTGCGCGACCTTGACCCCCTAGAGATCTCAGACGCGGCTTCTTCATCCGCGCTGCTGGAGCTGATCGGCGGCGGTGAAGATGCCGATATCCGCCATCTTGGCGAGCGGCTGCGCTCGGAAGGCGAGGCGGACCGGATCTCTCAGGCGCCGCGGCCGTCCTTGCTCTCGAGCATCGCGCGCAAGCTCTCGATCGTCGCGGTGTCGCGAAATTTCCTC
>JBKPJK010000040.1:0-2680 GCA_046730635.1 Pseudomonadota bacterium
GGATGCTTGCCGGCGAGGCCGAAGCGATCGCCATTGCCTATGATAAGGTCGACCGTCTCAAACCGAAGTATCAGGCGAAGACCGTGGTCGTCGGAAATCCCGTACGCGGCGAAATCGCCAGGCTCGGGGAGCTTCCGTACCCGCCCTTCGACAATGTCGCTCCGCTAAAGATTCTGGTGACCGGCGGAAGCCAGGGTGCATCCGTCCTCGGCGACGTCGTGCCTGCGGGCCTGGGCCTGCTCCAGCCGTCGCTTCGCCACCGTCTGCAGGTCGTTCAGCAATGCCGGCCCGACGACATCGAACGGGTCCGCAATACCTATGCGGCGCTGCACATTCCCGCGGAGCTTCTGACCTACATCGAGGACATGCCGGAAAAGCTTGCCGATGCGCACCTCATCATCGGACGGGCGGGTGCCTCGACCATCGCCGAGCTGACCGCGGCAGGCCGTCCCGCCATCCTCATTCCATTCCCTTCGGCGACAGACGATCACCAGACGGCGAACGCGCGGGAGATGACGAGGGCGGGCGGCGCGCGCACGATCCAGCAGGACGATTTCACACCCGAGGTTCTTGCGCGCCAGATCGAGGCCATGGCCGTCGATCCGATCGCGATCAACAATGCGGCGTCTCGTGCCCTGGCCGTCGGCCGACCGCACGCCGCGCGCGATCTTGCGGATCTCGTCGAACGTGTCGGCGGCGGACTGGCACCAGTCGTCGTCGGGCCCGCGCTCACGCCTCGCGTCAGTGCCGAGGTTCCAGCAGCAGGAATGCCGGCATGATGAAAGCGCTCGGCACCGACATCGGCACGATCCACTTCGTGGGGATCGGCGGCATCGGCATGTCCGGCATCGCCGAGGTCATGCACCAGCTCGGCTACAAGGTGCAGGGATCGGACGCCTCCGACAGCTACGTCGTCGAGAAGCTGCGGAAGGCCGGCATTCCCGTCACCATCGGTCATTCTCCCGACAATCTCGGCGATGCGGCAGTCGTCGTCTGCTCGACCGCGATCAAGGAGAGCAATCCCGAGTTTCAAGCCGCAGCCCAGCGCCGACTTCCGCGCGTTCGCCGTGCGGAAATGCTCGCCGAGCTGATGCGGATGCAGAAGACCGTCGCAGTCGCCGGGACGCACGGGAAGACCACGACCACGTCGATGGTCGCCGCGCTTCTGGACAGCGGCAGGCTGGATCCGACGGTGATCAACGGCGGGATCATCAACCGCTACGGGTCCAACGCTCGCCTGGGCAAGAGCGACTGGTGGGTGATCGAAGCCGACGAGAGCGATGGTAGCTTCCTGCGTCTCGACGGAACGATCGCGGTCGTCACCAACATCGATCCGGAGCATCTCGAGCATTACGGCACCTTCGACGCGGTGAAGGATGCCTTCGTCGAGTTCGTCGAGAATGTTCCCTTCTATGGGCTGGCCGTCCTCTGCGTCGACCATCCCGAAGTTCAGAACATCATCGGTCGAATCCGCGACCGTCGGATCGTGACCTACGGCTTCTCGGCCTTGGCGGACGTCCGGGCAGACAATGTGACTCCGGTTCCCGGCGGCACCGAATTCGATGCGCTCATTCTCGACAAGGACGGCGAACGCCGGACGGTGCATGTGCACGTTCCCATCCCCGGCCGCCACAATGTCCAGAACGCCCTGGCCGCGATCGCAGTGGCTTTGGAGCTCGGAATTTCAGACGAAGCAATCGTTGCCGGGTTCGAACGTTTCGAAGGCGTAAAGCGCCGCTTCACGAAGGTCGGTGAGGCCGACGGGGCAATCATCATCGATGACTACGCCCACCATCCGACGGAGATCCGCGCTGTGCTCGCGGCCGCCCGGGAAGGCGCTGAGGAGCGCGTAATCGCGGTGATGCAGCCGCATCGCTACACTCGGCTTCAATCGTTGATGGAAGAGTTCCAGAGCGCCTTCAACGACGCCGACGTCGTGTTCGTGACGCCCGTCTACCCAGCCGGCGAAGAGCCGATCGAAGGCGTCGACTCCGCCGCCTTGGCGGAGGGGCTTCGCGCCCACGGCCATCGCATGGTCCGTGCAGTCGAGAACCTCGATGAGCTGTGTCGCGAGCTGCGCGATCTCGCTGCCGACGGCGACATGGTGATTTGCATGGGAGCGGGCGACATCACCAAATGGGCAGCCGCGCTTGCTGAAGGCATTTGCAATTCGAGGGCGAACAAGTCGCCGCGGGCGGTCGCGTGACGAGCGTCCTCGCCATGCCCAAGGTCCGGGGAAGACTTACCCCGAACGCCCCGCTTGCTCCGCTTGTCTGGTTCAAGAGCGGCGGAAATGCGGATTGGCTGTTCGAACCCGCCGATGCCGAGGATCTCGAGCAATTCCTGACCGAGCTCGACCCGCTTGTACCGGTCATGGCGCTTGGCCTCGGTTCGAACATGATCGTTCGCGATGGCGGCGTTCCAGGGGTTGTGGTTCGTCTCGGCAAGACCTTCGCAAAGACCGAGCAGCTCGACGAGACCACCTTGCGCTGCGGCGGAGGCGCCAGCGGGATCCTCGTCTCCTCGACGGCGCGCGATCACGGCATCGCCGGCCTGGAATTCCTTCGTGGAATTCCGGGGACCGTCGGCGGCTTCGTCCGGATGAACGGCGGAGCCTATGGCCGCGAGGTCAGCGACATTCTCGGTTCGACGCGCCTCGTTCTCCGCTCGGGTGAGGTCG
>JBKPJK010000041.1:0-2095 GCA_046730635.1 Pseudomonadota bacterium
TGTGTATAAGAGACAGGCAATCCCCGAATGTTACGATGCAGGAGCAGGGGGGATCGCCGTGAAACGACTTGTGATCGCGTCCGTATTGCTCGCCGTTCTCGCCGGGTGCGACAAGGGCGACGTCCAGATGAAGGATGCCTCGGTGAAGGACGTCGGAGAGGCGATGCGCAAGCATGGGGACGAAAAGTTCATCGATCCCGGCAAATGGCAACAGACCGTGACACTGGTTTCGATGGACGCCCCGGGAATGCCCAAGGAGGCACAGGACGCAATGCAGCGGGCGATGAGCACGTCGCAGGTCAATGAGGTCTGCCTGTCGCCGGCGGACGCGAAGAGCCCGCGCGAGGATTTCTTCACGGGCAAGGACGAGAGCTGCAAGTACGAGCATTTCAATTGGGGCAGCGGAAAGGTCGACCTCAAGCTGCTATGCAACCATCCCAACGCACGCCAGCAAATGACCCTCGCCGGAACGTACGCGCCCAAGAGCTATTCGATGACCATGACCATGGCCAACGAAGGCCGGCGGCCTGAAGAACGTATGAAGATGACGATGAAGGTCGACGCCAAGAACGTGGGGGCGTGCTCCGCGAAGGGGTGACGTGGGCGCGGCGTGTCGCTAGCTCGGGGCGATGCGGCGCGTTCCAGTTCTCATCAATCGCCAGGGCGGCGCGGCCTCGCGGGACCCGAAGATTGCGGAGACGGTCTCCAAGTCTCTCCAGGAAGCAGGCGTCGAGGCCGACGTCGAGCTGATCGACGGCGGCGATTGCGCGGTTCGCTGCACGGCGGTCTCCGAGCGAAACGGTGAGCTGGTCGTCGTCGGCGGGGGCGACGGCACGATCAGCGCCGCCGCATCCGCGCTCGTCGGATCGAAGACCCGCCTGGGAATCCTGCCGCTGGGTACGCTGAACCATTTCGCGCGGGACCTCGGGATACCGACGGAGCTCAACGAAGCAGCCAAGCTCATCGCCAGCGGCAAGGACCGGCACGTCGACGTCGCCGAGATGAACGATCGCATCTTCATCAACAACAGCGCGATCGGGCTCTACCCACTCATGGTCATCGATCGCGACCTGCAGCAAAAACGGCTCGGCCGAAGCAAGAGGCTGGCCATGGTCGTCGCGTCGATGCGGACGCTCGCCCGCTTCGGCCACCAGCGGCTGACGCTGACCGTCAACGACGAGAAGGAGCGCGTCGATACGCCGCTGCTGTTCGTCGGCAACAACGATTATCGCATCGACCTCGGTGCGCCCGGTCAGCGCGAGAGCCTGGAAGACGGCCAGCTCTGCGTGATGGTGATGCGAAAGAAGACCCGCCGCGGCCTCATCGCTGCCAGCGTCCGCGCGCTCTTCAATCGCGCCCGGGACGACGACATGGAGAAGGTGGACGGCGTCGAACGTCTCAGAGTTTCGACGGGCCGGAGCATCCTGCCCGTCTCGCTGGACGGCGAGGTTGTCGCGGCCGCGCCACCCCTAGAATATAGGATCCGCAAGGGCGCCTTGCTTGTCATTGCCCCTTGAGCGAAGGGAACCAGCGGCCCAGGGCGGGTGTTCGCGGCGCGTAGAGAAGATTGGGAATGGCGACCCAGCCTCAACGAGGATTGTCGGACAGGATTCGCGCCCGCGGCACGCGTGTTGCCGGGGTCGCGATCATCCTGCTCAGCATCGGCGCGGCACTGCTGCCGGCGGGCAAGAGCATATCTTCGGACATGATCGGTGCCTTGCTCATTGCCGCCGGTCTGATTGAGCTCATCGCCGGCGCTCTACGCCGGGCGGTACGGCCGTTCGCAATGGCGGCGGGAGTCGTGACCGCGCTGGCGGGGCTGCTGTTCGTGATCGACCCCGAAACGCATTTCTTTCCACGAGTCGTGCCGATCATCGGCTGGCTTCTCCTGCGCAGCCTCATCCTGATCGCCGGAAGCCATGAATCGAGCGGTTCCGTCAGGATGTGGACGGCGCTCTCCGCAGGGATGGATTTCCTCCTCGCGCTTCTGCTCGCGGCAGGACTTTCGATCTCGACGATCATCATCAGCCTGTTCGGCCCCACTCCCGAGTTGGTCGCGAGCTTCGCCTGGGTCCTGGCTGCGAGCTTTGTCGTG
>JBKPJK010000042.1:0-2607 GCA_046730635.1 Pseudomonadota bacterium
TTCCTGGGTGACATGAGCCCAGCGAGCAATCCGGGCGATCTGGATCATGTTCCGGAGCATCTGCGTGACCGGGTCTTCCAGGTGCGTCCCGTGTGGCAGCGCTTCTTAGTGGTTCTTGCCGGGCCGGCTGCCAACTTCCTGCTCGCGATTCTGATCTTCACCGTCTTTTTTTCACTGATCGGAGCGCCGACCTCCAATGTGATCGGTTCCGTCAAGAGCGACACGCCGGCGGCGCGGGCCGGTATTCAGCCGGGGGATCGTATCGTGTCGCTCGCAGGGCGACCGACTCCCACTTTCGCCGACCTCGCTGGAGCCACTTCGGTTCGGCCGAACGAAACGGTTGTCGTCGAAGTGGAACGAGCCGGGTCGGTCCGAGATATCCGCGTCACCCTCGGAGACCATTCGACCGAAGCCGCGAACGGTCAGAAGGTTCGCCGTGGCGTTCTGGGGGTTAGCCCAAGCAAGACAGACCTGCGCCGGATGTCCGTCGTCAAGGCAGTGCCGGAGGCGATCAGCCAGACCTATCGCATTACAACCGGAATCATCGACACGATCGTGCAGATCGTTCGCGGATATGTTTCCCCGAAGCAGCTGGGGGGGCCCATAGCCATCGCCAATGTCGCCGGCGACGTCGCGACGCTCGGGCCGGTGGAATTCATCGCCTTGCTGGCGCTGCTCTCAATTAATGTCGGATTCATCAACCTCTTGCCAGTCCCGGTGCTGGATGGAGGCCACCTGTTTTTCTATGCGATCGAGGCGGTCCGACGTCGCCCGATCAGCGTCGAGACGCTGGATTGGGCATTCCGCGGAGGGCTGGCGCTGATCCTGACGCTGCTCCTTTTCGCTACGGGCAACGATCTGGGGATTTGGAACCAGCTTGAGCGCTTGATTGGCTAGGAGGGTTGGGGCAGGGCAGTAATCAGGGCTTTTGCGGCGACGCGCGCCGTTGCACCTTTGCACACAAGGCGGGGAAGAGTGATTTCAAGGTCGAAGCTTATTAGCCGCCGTACCGGCGCGCTGTTGATGGTCGGAACCGTGCTTGGCGGAACGACTTCGCCACTGCTTGCACAGGCAGCGCCGCCTCCGGCGCAGCCCGCCCCAGCGGGTCAGTCGGCGCCGGCCGGTCAGTCCGCGGCCGACACGCTCGCCCCAGCCCCGGTAGCCGCCCCAGTCGAACGCACCATCCATTCGGTGACCGTCCGCGGGAACCAGCGTCTCGAGCCGGAAACGATTCGTGCCTATGCGAACTTGTCGCCGGGGCAGACGTACACCGCCGAGACTCTCGATCAGGCGCTCAAGGATCTTTACGCGACGCAGCTGTTCGCGGACGTGACCATCCAGGGCGGCGAGACCGGTGACCTCGTCATCGCCGTACGAGAGAATCCGGTCATCAACCGCATCATTCTCGAAGGCAACAAGCGTCTTAAGGACGACAAGATCCTGCCTGAGATCAAGCTCGCACCCCGTCAGATCTTCACTCGGCCTGCCGCGCGCTCGGACGTGGATCGCATCCTGGAGCTGTACCGTCGGCAAGGCCGTTTCGCCGCGCGCGTCGAGCCTAAGATCGTCCAGCTCGATCAGAATCGGGTGGATGTCGTTTTCGAGATCCACGAGGGCGATCTCGCCAAGGTTCGCGCCATCAATATCATCGGCAACAAGGCCTTCAACGCGGGCCGGCTGCGCAAGGAGATGTTTACACGCCAAGCCGGCGGCCCGCTCGGCTTCCTCAAGTCGAACGATACTTACGATCCCGATCGCTTGGCCGCGGACCAGCAGAAGCTTCGCGCATTCTACCTCACGCAGGGTTATGCCGACTTCCGCGTCGTCCAGGCCCTTGCGGAGCTTACGCCCGATCGGCGTGACTTCGTCATCACCTACGTCGTGGAGGAAGGTCCGAGGTACAAGTTCGGCAAGATCGACGCGGAAAGTCAGCTTCGCGATTTTCCCGCATCCACGATCAAGCAGAGCCTGAAGCTTCATTCGGGCGACTGGTTCAACGCGAAGGCAGTCGAGGACGCAGTCACGGACCTCAACGAGAAGGCCGGCGAACTTGGCTATGCGTTCGCCGACATCAACCCGGCTTACAACCGCGACGCCGAACATCGGTTGATGAACGTCACGATCAAGGTCGGCGACACCCCGCGTGTCTACGTCGAGCGGATCGACATCACCGGAAACACGACGACTCGCGACAAGGTCATTCGCCGCGAGTTTCGCCTAAACGAAGGCGATGCCTTCAACGCCCTCAAGGTGAAGCGAAGTCAGGATCGCATCCAGAGTCTCGGTTTCTTCGGCGACAAGTTCGAGATCAAGCAATCGGAGGGATCGGCTCCGGATCGCGTGGTCCTGAGCGCCAACGTCGAGGAGAAGCCAACCGGTCAGCTGTCGGTGTCAGGCGGCTATTCGAGCCTGGAGAAGTTCGTCGTTCAGCTCGCCGTTTCGCAGAACAATTTCATGGGCAAGGGCCAGCAGCTCGATGCTTCGGTCAACTGGTCCTATTATTCTAAAGCGGCGCAGGTCGGATTCGTCGATCCGTACTTCATGGACAAGCCGATCCTCGTCGGGGCACAGCTATTCCGCCAAGATTACAACAGCTTCAATACGATC
>JBKPJK010000043.1:0-3774 GCA_046730635.1 Pseudomonadota bacterium
GAGTTCAGCCTGGGCGCTTCTGCGCGTTCGATTAAGTGAGCGTCCTGCAACTACGGTGTTCCCCACCCCTGGCCCCTCCCCTGAAGGAGAGGGGTTAAGCGAACTTCTCCAACTCCTCGTCGGGCACCTTTTCGTTGCCCCAGACGGTCTGGACGTCATCGTCGTCGTCGAGCGCGTCCATCAGCTTCAGCAGCTGCTGCGCCTCGTCACCGCGGACCTCGACCTGCGTCGACGGCCGCCACGCGAGCTTGGCGCCCTCGCCTTCGCCCAACATCGGCTCGAGCGCCTTCGCCACTTCATGGAGATTTTCGACGCTGGTCCAGATGCGATGGCCGTCATCGTCGGATTCGACGTCGTCGGCGCCGGCTTCGATCGCCGCCTCGAGCACCTTGTCGGCATCCCCGGCGCTTGCGGGATATTCGATCAGGCCGAGCCGCTCGAAGCCATGACTGACGCTCCCGCTCGCGCCGAGGTTTCCGCCATTCTTGGAGAAGATCGTGCGGACGTTGGTCGCCGTTCGGTTGCGGTTGTCGGTCAGGGCCTCGACGATGAGCGCGACGCCGCCCGGACCGAAGCCTTCGTAGCGGATCTCCTCGTAATTTTCGGCATCGGAGCCGGCCGCCTTGTCGATCGACCGCTGGATATTGTCCTTGGGCATCGACTGGGCCCGCGCGGCGATGACCGCTGCGCGAAGTCGCGCATTCGCTTCGGGATCCGGGAGGCCCATCTTCGCCGCGACCGTGATTTCGCGGCTGAGCTTGGAGAAGAGGGCGGAGCGCTTCTTATCCTGCGCCCCCTTCCGGTACATGATGTTCTTGAATTTGCTATGGCCGGCCATGGCAGTTCCTTACGCCAAGCCGAGCGCCTGGCGATAGGTCTCGAGCAGCGCATCGGCCTCTTGCCGCGCGTGCGTTTCCATCTTTCGAAGCCGGACGATCGCACGCATCGTCTTGGTGTCGTATCCGTTTGCTTTCGCTTCGGAATAGACGTCCCGAACGTCGTCCGCGATGCCCTTCTTCTCTTCCTCCAGACGCTCGATGCGCTCGATGAACAGCCGCAGCTGGTCGGCCGCGACGGTGCCTTCCGCCATGCTTCATTAACTCCGATTTCGACGTGTGAAGTGCGGCTCTAGCGGGTTGAACGCTCATATCAAGCGGCTAAGGCATGGCATCCCACCGTCCGGAGACCACGTGGCCGAAACAATCCTCCCCCCACGAACCCGCAAGGTGAAGATCCTCGCGACACTGGGCCCCGCATCGAGCGACGCAAGGACCATCCGCAAGCTGATGCTGGCCGGTGCTGACGCGTTTCGGATCAACATGAGCCATGGTGACCAGAAGCAGAAGGCGAAGCTGGTCGAGCATATCCGTGCGCTGGAGAAGGAGTTCCGGCGGCCGACGACGATCCTGTTCGATCTTCAGGGCCCCAAGCTGCGCGTCGGGCATTTTCAGGGCGGCCGTACCGTCTTGGCGAAGGGCGAGCGCTTCATCTTCGATCACAGCGAAAAGGCCGGCGACAACCAGCGCGTTCAGCTCCCGCATGTGGAATTGTTCGAGTCGATCCGGCCCGGCACCAACATCCTGATCGACGACGGCAAGGTCCGCCTCAACGTCCTGGAGGCCGACGGCGACCAGATCGTCAGCGAAGTGAAGGTGGGTGGCGCCGTTTCCGACAATAAAGGCGTGAACGTTCCCGACGTGCTGGTTCCGATTCCGGCACTGACCGACAAGGACCGCGACGACCTGCAATTCGCGCTGGAGCAGCGCACGGACTGGATCGCATTGTCCTTCGTGCAGCGCCCCGAGGATGTCGCCGAAGCCCGTTCCCTGATCGGCGAGCGCGCGGCCTTGCTTGCCAAGATCGAGAAGCCAGCGGCGATCGACCGTTTGACCGACATCGTCGCCCTCGCCGACGCGGTCATGGTGGCGCGCGGGGACCTCGGCGTCGAGCTTCCGCCCGAACAAGTGCCGCCGATGCAAAACACGATCGTCGCTTGCGCGCGCCAGTTCGGAAAACCGGTGGTCGTTGCGACGCAGATGCTCGAATCCATGATCACTTCGCCCACACCGACCCGAGCGGAGGTCAGCGACGTCGCCACGGCGATCTACGACGGCGCCGACGCGGTGATGCTGTCGGCCGAGAGTGCGACCGGCCAATATCCATGCGAAGCGGTCCAGATGATGGACCGGATCGCGAACACCGTAGAGCGGGACCCCAGCTACCAGGCGCGCGTGCACTTCACTCAGACACGGCTCGAGCCGACCACCGCCGACGCGCTGGCCGGGTCGGCGCGCCAGATCGCAAGTACGGTCTCGGCGACTGCGATGCTTTGCTACACCAGCTCGGGCTCGACCCCGCGGCGGATCGCGCGCGAGCGCCCGCCGGTGCCGCTGCTGGCGATGAGCGCATCGCTCCACACTTCGCGCCGCCTGGGACTGCTGTGGGGTGTCCACGCGGTCCACACGCGGGATGTCTCCAGCTTCGAAGAAATGGTCGAGAAGGCGAAGCGAATGGCGCTCCGGCACCAGCTTGCCAAGGGCGGCGACCGGGTCATCATCATGGCCGGTATTCCTTTCGGCACTGCCGGGTCGACCAACGTCCTGCACGTGGTCCGACTGATCGGCGACGAGCTCGAGCGTTACCAACCCGGCAACCCGGCGCGCAGGTCGACCGACAAGGCTTAGCGCGGCAGCAACGCGGGAATTTCGTCGGCGATCTCGCGGGCGAGGAAGCCGATCGGACCGACTTTCTTGGCCAGTCGTGCGCCGGCCTCGCCATGAAGCCAGACCGACCAGAGCAAGGCGTTCAGTGGCTCCGCTCCTCGTGCGAGCAATCCGCCGACAATTCCCGCCAGGACGTCCCCGCTTCCGGACACGCCGAGGCCCGGCGCTCCGCCATCGTAAGTCCACGCATCGCCATCCGGTGTGACGACATGGCTGGTGACACCCTTGACCAGGACAACGGCTCCGTAGAGCTCGGCCGCACGTTCGCCGCAGCCGATCGGATCACCGGCGATTTCCCGCTCATCGCAGTCGAGTAGCGCAGCCAGCTCGCCGGCATGCGGCAGGAGGACCGGAAGACTGGGATGCTCGCGCTTGGAAGAGGGCTGCAGGCTGCGAAGAAGCGCGGCATCAAGCGCGAGATGGGCATTTGTTCGACCCAAGGCATCGGCCATTTGCTCGCACGCACTGCCTTGCGACATTCCCGGACCTGCGATCACCGCGTCGGCCTTCCCGGCATCCGCGCCGATCCGCTCCACCGCGGAGGCTGCAAAGCCGCCCTCGTCGTCTTCGGGGAAACCGACCACCATGGCCTCGGGCATCGCCATTCCGAGCTGCGGCGCGACGCTCTCGACGGTAGCGATCCTGAGCTTGCCCGCGCCGGCTCGCATGGCTGCGGTGGCCGCAAGTAGGGCGGCGCCCGGCACTTCGCGGCTTCCTGCAACGACGAGGATGCGGCCCTTAGTTTCCTTGTCGCCATCGATGACCGGTGGAAGCGGATGGGATTGGAGAGCGCTTCGATCGAGCGCCTTCGGGGCCTTCACCGAGTGCCCGCCATCGCGTCGGGAGCGGATGTCTGCGGTGCGCCCTCCGCCTTGAGCGGCGCGCCGTAATTCCAAAGACTGAGCTCGGGAACGCAAATGCCGTGCGCGTCCGGGTCGAAGTCGTATGCCGCGATGCCGCAGTTCAGCACGTCGCCCTGCTTGTCGATCTTCAGGATCGTCTCCTCATCCAGTGATTCGAGGATGTAGCGAAAGCAGAGCACCACGACCTG
>JBKPJK010000044.1:0-2934 GCA_046730635.1 Pseudomonadota bacterium
CAGCGTCTTGGACCCGGGCCATGAGCCGTGGTGGACCATCCTCGTCGTCTTCGGCGGCGTCACGATCGCGGGCGTGATCATCGCCCGCACGCGATACCACCAGCGCCGGATGCGCTAAGCCCTACCAGGTATAGGCTAGGCCGAGCGACCCGATCCATTGGCTGGAGCTGCCGCGATCAGCCACGATGGGCGAGCGTTTGAAGTCGCCGAGCAGATGCGAATATTGGCCGAGGCCGTAGATGGACAGGCCGTGCAGCAGGTCGCCAGTAATCGACTGGTTGACCAGTAGGCCGGCCTTCCAGTTCTTCATTCCGCCGCTCGCGTTGAACGGCGCCAGCACGCCGCCCGTAGCGACCGAGTCGGCGGGGCTGATGCTGTAATAATAATCCGCGAACTTGTTGCTCACGAACTCGGCCGAGACATTGGCGCCGACGTAGGTCCTTCGTGAAACGGGCGTCGAGAATTCCACGCTCGGGCTGAAGGTCGTCGACTTATGGGCGCTGCCGATATCGTGGAGGACGTCGACCCGGAAAGACAGGGTGTCGTACGGGTTGGTCAGCTGGTGGAGACTGACGCCGGCAAAGGCGCCTGCCTCGATCGCGTTCTTGCGGTTGGGCAGAAGCTTGACGATGTCGTCGTCGATATGCCGCCGGCTGTTGAAACGGACTCCCACGACCGGACCGGCGTCGAAGTCGAACTTGGCGTTGCCCGGAACCACGTCGACGAACAGATAGCTGCCGCGGGTCACGAACGTGAGGCCGCTGAACTTCGCCCGGAGGGCACCGGCCGGGACGATACGGTAATCGTCGGAGCCCTCGTAATCGGGTACGATCGCTGCACCTGCGGCGACGGTCACCATGTCTTTCTTCGCCACGTCCTCCGGGGTCGGCATCGTGCCGGCCGCCGGCGGATTCTGGGCGAAAGCGGGTGACGCGAGACAAGCCGCGAGCAGAAGGCAGGTCAGTTGGCGCATATGCTGAATACCCCTGTTTTCACTCATAACTATGACAGGGGTTAAGGGTTTCCGGAAGCTGATGATAATTCCCGAGGCGAGGCCTTAATCGCCGGCGCCGCCTTCGGGCGAGAAATATTTGTCGTACTTGCCCTCTTCGCCCTTGTGCTCGTCGGCGTCGGCGGGTGTCTGATCGTTCTTTCGGGTGACGTTCGGCCAGTTGGCCGAGAAGGTGGAGTTGAGCTCGAGCCATTTTTCGAGCCCGCTCTCCGTGTCCGGGAGGATCGCCTCAGCGGGGCACTCGGGCTCGCACACGCCGCAGTCGATGCATTCGTTGGGATTGATGACCAGCATCACTTCGCCCTCGTAGAAGCAATCCACGGGGCAGACCTCGACGCAGTCCATATATTTGCATTTGATGCAGGCGTCGGTGACGACGTAGGTCATGGATGCACGCTCCCTCTGTGCCGTTCGCTAGGAGGCCGGGCTTTTCACGTCAATTCCCAGCTCTTCGTAACAAGCCCGAGCCTCGGTCGACGGACCGCGCCGAACGGGCAAGGAGAGGACCCGAAGGATGCGGACCTCGTCGCGGAGAGGGAATGCGACGACGCTCCCGACACGCACTTCCTCCGACACCTTCTCGACGCGCTTGCCGTCGATCCGGACGTGACCTGTCTGGATCAGGGCTTGAGCGAGCGTGCGGCTCTTAAGCAGCCGGATGAAGAAGAGGAAACGATCGATCCTCACTTGCGGCGAAGCTTCTCCAACTCGGCGAACGCGTGAGACCTCGGGGAGACGCGTTCGCCGCGGGGCGCATGCCGGCCGCGCCACTTCCAGGACTCGCCGGCTCTGGTGAACCCGACTTCGCTCATCAGCTTGCCGACCGCTTCTTCGGACAGACCCACGGACGTCGCCAGGTCGACGTTGACCGGATTGTCTCCGCCGGCCGATCGGACCTTCCGTGCATGACTGGCTAGCCGATCGGCGAGATCGATGCGGATCCAGTCCCGGCCGAGGCGTCGGTAAGCAAGCGTGGCGCCACGCGGATCGGCTTCGGGGCCGAGGGTTGCCGCCC
This sequence comes from Pseudomonadota bacterium, assembly GCA_046730635.1. Taxonomy (GTDB): domain Bacteria; phylum Pseudomonadota; class Alphaproteobacteria; order Sphingomonadales; family Sphingomonadaceae; genus Sphingomicrobium. The sequence goes on from JBKPJK010000044.1 coordinate 2,028, forward strand.
CCGCCGCGGGCAGGCTCGGCATGGTCTGGCTGGTCCGGACGGCAAGCAGGGCAGCCCGCCAGAACTGGGCGGCCGGCTTGAGCAGAGCGTCCACATAGACGTCGAGCGGCCCGAGGCGAACCCGGAGCCCGTGTAGCGCCTGGCGATCCGCTTGCTCGAGGTGCGAAATGGCGCTGAGCACGGTCTTGCGCGGAAGCACTCCGCCGGCATCGGTGAGCATGGCAGCGAGCGCACGGACGCCGGTCGAAGTCGTTGGATCGGTCGCGGCCCCGGCGAGGATCTTGAGCGAGCGGAGGTGGCGGTCGACCTGCGTCTCGAGCCAACGCTCGAGCCGTGAGCGAAGGGCCGCGCGGCTCGGTGCCGACAGGCGATCGAGCGCGCGCGCGGTGCGGACGGCAGGTTCGAGCAACGAACGGCCGGGCGCGAGGCGGGCGAGGACATGCTCGCCCCAGGCGATCGCGAGACCGCCGCTGTCTTCAACGACGAGCGCGAAGGTCTGGTCCGGCGCGTCGACCAGCTCCCTCGCGCGGCGATCGAGCTCGTCGCCCAGGCGCCGCTCGGCCGCCGCGAGTAGCAGGCGTTTGTCGGCTAGTTTGGCGGAGGGATCGACGCGAAATTCGAAACCGGCAAGGTGCCCGATGGGCTCGGGACCTACGCTGACCTCGCCGTCCGCGGCCACCGTGACGGGCAAGGCGTCCGAACCGCGTGCCCCAATATCACGGACCAAGACCGCGGTGCGCCGGTCGACGAAGCGTTGCGTGAGGCGCTCGTGCAGCGCGTCGCTGAGCCGCGCTTCGACCTCACGGGTGCGTTCGGCCCACTTCACCGGCTCCTTCAGCCAGTCCTGACGGTGCGCGATATAGGCCCAGCTTCGGATCCCGGCGAGGCGATCGGCAAGCGCCTCGAT
>JBKPJK010000045.1:0-6740 GCA_046730635.1 Pseudomonadota bacterium
GCCCATGGCAGTCCCAGCCGGGCACGTACGGCGCGTCCTTCCCCAGCAAAGTCTGGGTGCGGACGACCATGTCCTTGAGCGTGTGATTGAGCGCGTGGCCGATGTGGATGTCGCCGTTGGCGTAGGGCGGCCCGTCGTGGAAGATGAACTTCTCGCGGCCTTCGCGGGCGCGGCGGATCTGCTCGTAGAGCCCTTCGTTCTCCCAGCGCGCAGCAATGCCCGGCTCCTTCTGCGGCAAGCCGGCCTTCATCGGAAAGTCGGTGCGCGGCAGGAAGACCGTCGAGCGGTAATCCGTCTTGGTGGTTTCGGGGGCGTCAGCCATTCGCGCGGGCTCTAGCGAGTGAGTGAGAGATTGCAAACTGAGCGGGCCGTCGCCCCGGACCTGATCCGGGGTCTGCCTTTTCCTCAACAAAGACAGGCGCATCCCGGCTCGAGGCCGGGATGACGGTCAGTCCAAGGCGAGCAGATGCCGCGCCTTCGCTTCGTCCTCCCTCATATGGGCGATCAGAGGTTCGATTCCATCGAACTTCTTCTCTTCGCGAATGTAGGCGTGAAGCGCGACCTCGACCTTGCGCCCGTAGAGGTCGCCGTCGAAGCCGAAGAGATGCGCTTCGAGCAGCTCCTGCGGCGGATCGAAGGTGGGCCGGACGCCGAGGCTGGCGACACCCGGATATTCGCTGCCGTCCTCCAGGGTCACCCGGACCGCATAGATGCCGTACTTCGGCCGCTGGTAATCGCCAAGGACGAGGTTCGCCGTCGGATAGCCCAGCTCGCGGCCACGCCGATCGCCCTGCTGGACCACACCCTCGATTGCAAAATCGCGGCTGAGCAGGTGCGTCGCGTGACCGACGTCCCCGGCGATCAGCGCCTCGCGGACCCTGCCGGAGGACACGCGAACGCCGTCGACGACGACCGGCGGCACGGCTTCGGCAAGGATTCCGGAGTAGCCGCCAAGCGTCTTCAGCGTCTCGACATTGCCGCCGCGGCCCTTGCCGAAGCTAAAATCGTCCCCCGTCACCACGCCCGCCGCCCCGATCTTCCCCGCGAGCAGCCATGAGACGAACTCCTCGGCGCTGGTCTCGCGCAGCTTCTCGTTGAACTCGAACACCAGCATCGCATCGGCGCCGGCGTGGGCGAAAAGCTGCTGGCGCTGGTCGAGGCTCGTCAGCCGGAACGGCGGCACGTCGGGCTTGAAGTAGGTCACCGGATGCGGATCGAACGTGGCGACGATCGCCGGCCGCCGTTCATGGAAGGCGCGCTGCACCGCCCGACCGACCACCGCCTGGTGGCCGAGGTGGAATCCGTCGAAATTGCCGAGTGCGACAATGCTCCCCTTGAGATCATCGGGGATGCCGCCGTCGAGAGTCAGACGCTGCATTGGCTGGGGCCTTATCGGCGCGGCCGGGCTTGGGCAAATCGGCTCGTTCGTTTGACGAGCTCATACTCGTGCCACGCCAGGCCAAGGACGATAAGGTCTAGCGCAGTGAGCGCGATCAGACCGATGTCGTGCGTGTAGGTGTAACGGTAGAGCTGATATCCCATGAAGGAGACGAGGACCGCGAAGGTCGCGGGGTAAGCCCACAATCTTTGGCTCAGCAGCGCGATCGCGATCGCCATGTTCACCAGCCCGTGGCTGACCAGGTAGAAAGCATAGAAGTGATGTTCCTGGCCGGTGAAGGACCGCGCGAACTTTGCGATCAGATCGTCGCTGTCGCCGGCCTTGGCGTAGAGCCAGCGGACGATGGCATCGGTGCTGAAGAAATATAGTGCGACGCCGCCGACGATCTCGACTAACGCATGCAGCCCTTTCAGCAGGATGCTGATCACGAACAGCTGATGGATCCGCTTTTCGTACATCGCATCGATCATAACTGCGCAGCGCTGGAAAAGTAGGATTTCGGCTGCCAGAAGATGTCGCGCGCCGAAGCCAAAGGGGAGTCAGCTCGTCGTCACTGCGAAGATCGGTGAAGATCGGAGCTAGGCGCCCTCCTTGACTCTCTCCGGAGCGAATCCTATCTGCCTCTTATCCCGATCCACCGGTTTCCGGCGGCGCACTCGTGCGCGCGTCGGTTTTTCGTTTAGGACCGGGACTTTCTAGCGACGAGATAGGGCATCGGGCCCTGTGGAGCTGAAGAGAGGAAAAGAATGGCTCGTATTGCCGGGGTCAACATCCCCACGAACAAGCGCGTCGAAGTCGCGCTGACCTACATTCACGGAATCGGCCGCACCACGGCCAAGGACATCATCGCCAAGCTCGGCATCGGGCCGGAGAAGCGGGTCCAGGACCTCACCGACCAGGAGGTGCTGCACATCCGTGAGGCGATCGACAAGGACCATACGGTCGAGGGCGACCTTCGCCGCGAGACCGCGATGAACATCAAGCGGCTGATGGACCTCGCCTGCTACCGCGGGCTGCGCCATCGCAAGGGCCTCCCGGTCCGCGGCCAGCGCACGCACACCAATGCGCGCACCCGCAAGGGCAAGGCCAAGCCGATCGCGGGCAAGAAGAAATAAGCGCTTCTTTTTGACCGATCGAACGTCCGCAGCAGCTTAGATTGTAGGAACTTTAAATGGCCCAGGCACCGCAGCGTCTCCGCAGGAGGGAGCGCAAGAACATCACCGCCGGCGTCGCCCATGTGAACGCCAGCTTCAACAACACCATGATCACCATCACCGACGCGCAGGGCAACGCAATCGCGTGGAGCTCGGCCGGAATGATGGGCTTCAAGGGTAGCCGCAAGTCGACCCCGTACGCCGCTCAGGTCGCGGCGGAAGACGCGGGCCGCAAGGCCGCCGAGCATGGCGTCCGCACCCTCGAGGTCGAGGTCAAGGGACCCGGCTCTGGCCGCGAGAGCGCGCTCCGTGCGCTCCAGGCGGTCGGCTTCACGATCACCAGCATCCGCGACGTCACTCCGATCCCGCACAACGGGGTCCGTCCGTCGAAGCGCCGCCGGGTCTGACGAAGAATCACGCCGGGTCCCCGCGTCCGCGGGGATGAGGAACTAGGAAGTATCGGCGAGGGACGCCTCGCCAAAGGGCAGGAAGACAAATGGCCGTCAACGCAAAGAACTGGCAGGAACTCAAGAAGCCCAACGCGCTCGAGAAGAAGCAGTCCGGGGGCGACAGCCGTCGCCGCGCCGTCTTCGTCGCCGAGCCGCTGGAGCGGGGCTTCGGAATGACGCTGGGCAACTCGCTTCGCCGGGTGCTGCTGAGCTCGCTCCAGGGCGCCGCCGTCACGTCGATCAAGATCGACGGCGTGCTTCACGAGTTCTCGAGCCTCGCGGGCGTCCGCGAGGACGTCACTGACATCGTCCTCAACGTGAAGCAGATCGCACTGCGCATGGAAGGCGAGGGGCCGAAGCGCCTCCACCTCAGCGCCACGGGGCCTGCTGAAGTCACCGCGGGCATGATCGCTACATCTGGCGACATCGAGGTTACCAACCCGGACCTGGTGATCTGCCACCTCGACGAGGGCGCGACGCTCAACATCGAGCTGACCGCCGATATCGGCAAGGGCTATCAGCCGGCGGTTGCCAACCGCCCGGCCGACGCCCCGATCGGCCTGATCCCGGTCGACGCACTGTACAGCCCGGTCCGCCAGGTTGCGTACAAGGTGGAGAACACCCGCGTCGGGCAGGAGCTCGACTACGACAAGCTCACCCTGACGATCGAGACCGACGGCACGGTGACTCCGGAAGACGCGCTCGGCTATGCCGCGCGGATCCTCCAGGACCAGCTTCAGCTGTTCGTCCATTTCGACGAGAGCCAGGTGCGCATGGCGCCGTCCGCGATGATCGGCCAGCCGACCGCCGCGATGCCGGTCGAGACCCAGACCGATACCAACCAGCTCAATCGCTACCTGTTGAAGAAGGTCGACGAGCTCGAGCTGTCGGTGCGCAGTGCCAACTGCCTCAAGAACGACAACATCATCTACATCGGCGACCTCGTCCAGAAGACCGAGGCCGAGATGCTGCGCACGCCGAACTTCGGCCGCAAGTCCTTGAACGAGATCAAGGAAGTGCTCGCGAGCATGGGTCTTCGCCTTGGGATGGACATCCCGGGGTGGCCGCCGGAGAACATCGAAGAGATGGCGAAGAAGCTCGAGCAGGAAATGCTCGGCTAATCAGCCGAACTTCGGTTCAGGAACAAGGAAGGGGCCGCTCCATTGGGGCGGCCCTTTTTTGTGGGATCAGCTACGCTCGGGTGCGGAGCGCCTTTGCATAGGCCTGCGCCAGCTGCTGGTGGACCCGCCGGGCGTGAACACAGGTCGCTTGTTTCGCGGCGCTTCGCTCGGCGAACTCGCGAGCCCGGCAATAGTCGAGCCAAGCGGGATCGTTCGGATGCGTGATTTGGTGTTGTGGCTCGTTTCTGGAAGACCATTCGTCGGGGAAAATGACGATGGAACTCCCTTCGTTACAGACGTTCACCAGTTTCTCGCTCCGATCTGCACATCGATCATTTGGACGCTTCTCAACCTGTGGTTGCGGCGGCTGTGCAACTGCGAAAAGGGCGCGATTTTCCGTACGATTCACGTAGGTTATGACGATTTGTACCGTCTTGAGCCGACTGCTGCGAGCGCGAAGGGCCGCTGCGGCTCGACATGGAAATGCAGATAAGCGGGATCGAAATCGCCGGCAGCGGCGAGTGCGTCCCAATCGTAGATGTGCGCGTCGCTCCTCACATCTGCGAGACCGTCACGACGCAGGCTCTGGATCGTTCGGTTGACGTGCACCGCCGTCATGCCTGTGGCATCGCCAAGCTGGCTCTGAGTCACTGGAAACGGGAAGACGATCTCGCCTCGGGCGGGTGCGACGCCCGATCGAACGGCCATCTCGCACAGCAGGTGCGCGACGCGGCTCCTGGCGTTCCTGCGTCCGAGGTTGACGATCCACTCGGCCAATATCGCCGCATCGGCCATGCAGTCGCGCCAGAAGGCTTCGGCAAGAGCAGGGTAAGCGGCTGCCGCCGCGCGAAGGGCGACGTGGGGGACGCGCAGGATCGTGGCCGTCGAGAGCGCCTGCAGAGCGGAAGTCGCTTCCGGCTGCACGACCGAATGCAGATCCGCCATGTCCCCCGGGATGTGCAGAGCGACGATTTGCCGCACGCCATTATAGGTCTGACCAAACCGGCCGACGAACCCGCCAACGATAAGGCAGGAATGATCGACCCGTTCGCCGAGCCTGACGAAATCGCGATTGGACCGGACGTGCTCGGCGTGACCCGGAAGGCCGAGGACGACCTCTTGTTCCTCGGTCGTGAGCACCGACCTTCGGGTCAGTCTATTGAGGAAAAGCCGAAGGTCTGGCCTATCGGGCACACGAAACTCCCTGGTACGCAAGCGGGAGCACGCACTCTCTCCCATCACCGAAGCCTGCGGGCGACTGATCGGTGATAAGATCGTCTTAGCTTAAATTAGCGGAGCGACCTTCACATATATCAGTGTCGCCCGCAGTCGACGCAGTCCACGCGAGCAGTGGGAAGTCTGCTCCTCTATTCGAGCGGCTTGTTGAGGCCGCTCCACAACGTGAATGGCCCGCCGGCGATCGTCGGGAGGTCGACTCGCTGCTGTTCTAGCAGCCAGGCGCCGGCAATGCCGCACACGAACCATACGCATATCGCGCCGAGGATGTACGGCTTCATGACCGCCTCCGAGCTCATTCAGCTCCCCGGAATAGCCGAGCAGTCTTTAAAAGCGGTGAGCGAGGGCCGCAATCACGCGCATTCCGACTGGAACCCTCCGCCGCGGTAGCGATTCTTGGCGGTGAAGGAGAAACGTCATGCCCCGTGAGCTTATCGATACCGGCACCGACAAGCGCTACGTGCGCCGCGATGAACAAGGCCGCTTCAAGGAATCGGACGACGTCGGGCGGAGCGCCGCGCAGGACCAAAAGCGCGATTCCAAGACCAAGCCGAAGCGCGGCGAAGGGGACAAGGGCGATCGGTAGCCTGCTGTACCGGTAGATGGCGCGGACGGGTCCCGAGGCGCCGGGCGCCTGGACGCCCGAGCCGACCTATCCCAAGCCCGACATCAGCGTCCGCGCCACCACCGCTTATTACGAGATCGTGGCGCCGCTGATGATGCCCTTCATCCGCGGTCGCCTGCTGAACCTGTTCCGCTGCCGCGAGGGCCGCTGCTATTTCCAGCGGAGTCGGGCGCATCCGCCGTCGGGCCGGGATTTTGAGGAGCCCGTCCAATCCGAGCCGGTGCAACAGAAGAACGGCCGGACCGAAGAGTATCTCTATGTTGCCGACGCCGCCGGAATCGTGGCGTGCGCTCAAGTCCAGACCGTGGAGTTCCATGGCTGGGGCAGCCGCGCGGGATCGGTCGAGAGACCCGACCGATTGGTGATCGATCTCGATCCCGGCGAAGGCGTCACGTTCGAGCACGTCAAAGCCGCAGCGATGCAGCTCCGCCGCTCCTTCAAAGCGATCGACCTACAGAGCTTCCCCCTGCTCACAGGCGGCAAGGGCATCCACGTGGTCGTGCCGCTGGTGGCGGAGGCGGAATGGGCGGAGGTGCGTCAGTTCGCCAAGCTGTTCTGCACGGCGCTCGCCGAGGCCGATCCGGCTCGGTTCACGATCGCTTTGCCGAAAGCGCAAAGACGCGGACGGATCTTCCTCGATTTCCTCCGAAACCAAAGAACCGCGACGGCCATCCTGCCTTATTCGGCCCGGGCTCGGGACGGAGCGCCCGTCGCAGCGCCCGTCACATGGGATGAGATCGCGGATCTGTCCGGGGC
>JBKPJK010000046.1:0-2219 GCA_046730635.1 Pseudomonadota bacterium
GGTGATCCTGCTCACCGTGCGCATCGAGGACGTGCCCTATGTCTCGGAGGAGAAAAGGGTCGATCAGCACGACTATGGCTCGGGCTTCTATCGCGTCGTCCTCCGCTACGGGTTCATGGAGGAGATCGACGTTCCGTCGGCCCTCGCGCAGCTCAAGGGCTGCGGGCCCCAGTGCAAGATGATGGACACCAGCTTCTTCCTTGCGCGGCAGACCCTGCTCGCGTCGTCGCGCCCCGGTATGGCGATCTGGCGCGAAAAGCTGTTCGCCTGGATGCTGCGCAATGCCGAAAGCGCGATGGAGTTCTTCAAGCTGCCGACCAACCGCGTCGTCGAGCTTGGCAGCCAGGTCGAAATCTGAACCATCGTCGTCGCTCGCGCATTGCGGCGGGCATGGCTGATACGATTTCCTGGATCGCGACCATTGCGACGATCATCGCCGCCTCGATGACGGCTTCGAACCTCGGTTCACGAGTCACCGGTTACGGTTTCGCCGTGTTCACGTTCGGAGCGCTGTGCTGGATCGCGGTCGGCGCCCTGACCCATCAACCGGCGCTCCTATGGACCAACATCGTCCTCCTGGTGCTCGACATCTTCGGCATCTGGCGCTGGCTAGGACGCCAGGCCCGAGTGGAGGAGGGCGCCCATCACGCCGCGGTGTCCAGCGAGTTCACCCCGGGCGAGGCCTTGTTTCCGGTGTCCTTGCTCACGCGCGCGCCGGTGCGATGCGGTGAGGGTGAGGTCGGCCGTTGCGTCGATGCTATGGCCGGATGTGGCAGCGGTCGACTGAGCTACGTGGTGGTCTCGCAGGGCGGAGTCGCGGGTGTGGGCGAGACGCTCCGGCGGTTGCCCTGGGCGCAGGCCAAGGTGGAAGGCGACCAGTTAAACGCGGATCTGTCGCGCCAAGAGTTCGATCGCCTGGAGGAGCTAGCGCGGGACGAATGGCCGGGGCGCTGATCGTCACGGCCGAGCTCGGGGCCTCGGACCTCGCCTGGCTCGATGGCCTACGGCGGGCCCATTATCCGCCCGAGCGCAACCGGCTCCAGGCCCATCTCACGATGTTTCACGCATTGCCTCCCTCGTCAGAGGCGGAGTTGCTATCGCGACTGTCGCAACTGGCAAGCCGCGCCGCGCCTAATGCGCGGATCGAGGGACTGATGGATCTCGGCGGAGGAGTCGCGTTCCGTGTCGTTTCTCCGGATCTCGATCGCATCCGGGACGAACTGGGTCATGACCTTCGGGGATTGCTGAGCGCTCAGGACGCCGGCGGATGGCGGCCGCATGTCACGATCCAGAACAAGGTGTCGACGAAGGCGGCACGCAGCCTCCTGGCCGAACTGGAGCGTCAGTTCCGGCCGCGGCCGCTGGCAATCGCCGGCCTGGCTTTGCATCGTTACCTAGATGGACCTTGGGAGAGACTCGCGACCTATGCTTTTCGCGGGTCTTAGCTCATCTCTCCGATGCCGTTGCAGCTGAGATCGAACGCGGCCAGGCCCGACTCGAGGACCGAGGCGAGCATGGGCTGTTCCATCAGCTCCTCGATCGCACCGTCAGTGCCTTCGCTGACGAGGTCCTGGGCTTCGGTCATCGCCTCATCCCAGTCGGCGGCTTCATAGGTTCCTTGACCGACCCAGCAGAAGGCGATCACCTCGGCGAGCTGATCTTCGCCGAGATCTTCGAACGCCGCGGTAAGCTCTTCCTCGACACCGGTGTTGATGTCGTCCTCGAGGACCGAAAGGGCGCCTTCCTGCTCGTCGTCGACGTTGTCGGGATCCTCGTCCCGATCGTAGTCGCTGGCGGTCTGCGCTTCATACTCGCGCGCCCGCAGGATGATGCGGCATAGGGTTTCGAGCGGGGTCAACGGGTCCATTCGAGCCTCTTTTCTATCGCGCTCAACGACAGCAGCAGTAAGCGGTTCCTCGCGTTGACCCATGAGAAACCCACACCTATATGCCGCGCCTCCAGCGCCCTTCCAATCGGGCGCTTACCCTTGCCTTGGGGCGGAGTAGCTCAGCTGGTTAGAGCAGCGGAATCATAATCCGCGTGTCGGGGGTTCAAGTCCCTCCTCCGCTACCATTCTTGAAGACGTCGCCCGCTAACGGTCCCTTAGGAACCGGCGAATAAGGTCGGCCCATGCCCAGGGCCGCCCTGTTCCGTTCGTCGATGGTCGTATTGGCCCTGCTCGTGCCGGCGTGCGACAAGGCTCCGCCCCGACAGTCGAG